>JAISQR010000156.1 GCA_031274035.1 Treponema sp.
CGTTCAAGCCCGGACAATCCCCACCGGCGGTAAGTATCCCAAATGTCTTGGTAGCACTGTATCTAATTTCCATAAGGTAAGTATAATCCGATAGTAAGAATGGTTCCATACCAGGATCATGACAAACTCAATTCTTTTGAAAAGTAGGAAAAAACCGCTTTTACCGTTCCCGATTCGTCCCCGGCTGATAAAATGTATATTTTGAATTGCCTCCCCTGATCAAAAACTTTTACCACCACATGACCGTAATCTTTACACACCGAGGTCATCCAGGGCTCGTCTTTGTACGCTTCCTTTATGACATCGGGGAAAGCGGTGGGGAAAATCATCCGCTCCCCCGGATAGAGGCGGCGGGACGCCATATTCGTCATGGTACTCGGCTGGATGTGAAGGTAATCCCAAACTGGAATGATGTAGGCTTGAGCCCTGATATTGCTGATAAATTCTTCGGTCATGGTATCCAGATAGGAATGGTGATTTGCCTTGCAAACATGGGCGGGGCCGCAAATTTTAGCGATTTCCCCTTCAATGTTGACTGGATACCCTTTGCCGTCCAGCAGGGTTTCGCTAAAATCACCCGCCGTATAATACCGGAAGGGACCGTAGGAAATACGCATACCGATGCTGTTTTTGTTTTCATTGAGGTCATCGCTTATATTACGGGGATTAAGATCAAAATAATTAACCGTTTCTTTTCCCCGTCCTGTCCATATCTTTCCGCTGGCCGCAAGAGTGCGCACCTCAAACAAACCGGAATATTTCAGCGGATTTTTCCGCAAAACAAACTGATCTCCGCCGCCTATATCAACAGCTTCCGGCCTGAGCCCTTCGGATTTCATTTTCCAGGCAAGAAAAGACCGGTAATTCTCAACACAGAAATCAACATCCTCCAAAGGTTTTGGGTAATTATAAAGCGGCCATCCCCGATCCACCGCGGTATGAATCCGGAGGTATTCGCCGGCCTCCGCAATACCTGTGAGCACATAGTCGGGGTCCCGCCCTTCGGTACGGCGGGCGTTATTATGGGCGTCTCCCACATGATCGCTATGAAAATGAGAAACCACGAGGTAATTAACTTCACTTTTTGCCGGATTAACCTTCCGTATATAACGGGCGATCCATTCCCCGGCCCGCCGCGACGGATCAGGCAGAGGATCGCACATTTTCATGTCCTCGAAATTGAAAGGATCAGGCGTCGGAGGATCAAAGTCTCCCGCGTCAATCAGCATGGAAGTCCCATCGGGAAAAATAAGAAAGCTTGATTCTCCCCTGCCGGTATAGATATGGTGAATATCCATCTCACCTTCTTTCCAGCCGACATAAACGCTCCCGACTTCAGTTTCAGCCCTGTCTTGCATAAATATTCCTCTTGTAAATACCGCCGGAAAGTATTTGTGAAAGGCCGCCTTCGGGCGGGAAAAATTCGGCCTTGATTCCCTGGGGAACCTCAATTGCCAGTTCAGCGAGATCCGTATGCCGCCGCCATTCACAGCGTACGGTTCCTTCGGGAACTTTCAGGGAACAGCGGGCTTCTTCCATACCCGGCGGGAGCCATGGTTGAATCCGCAGCGGAATCTTCCGGCTGTGATCTATGCTTAAGCCTCCTATCATCCGGTAGAGCATCACGTCAATTCCACCGAACATACAGTGATTCCCGCTGCCTCCCCCGTCCCAAAGTTCGGGTAACGTCGTCTTGTCCGCCGCGATTAAATCAAAAAAACCAGGATAACCTTCAGCGGTCAATATACGGTAAGCCAAATCGGGACGCCCATAAGTATATAGCACTTCTGGTATAATTTTGGCGCCGAAAATACCGCCCCGCAGATGACCCTTTGCGGCATCAATTGCCCGGGCCAGGGCGTCAATGGCTTTGGGAATTTCACTATCAAGGATGACCCCGGAGTAGATTGCCATAGCTATAGAGTACTGCCTGCCGTCTCCGAAAACTCCTGCCGCTGCATCATAGTATTTTTCAAGGAGCATCTTTTTGAGAGTCCCCGCCGTTTCCCTAAAATGCGCGGCGTCATCCGCTTTTCCCAGGACTTCGGCAAAATACGCAGTTATAAGAAGATTTTTATGAAAAAAAAGTGCCCCCAGATACGGCTGCACCTCGCCGTCTTTTTCTATATCAGGAGACATCCAGTCGCCGTGATTGGCAAAGAGAAAATCCCCTTTCAGAGCGCCTTCGCAATAAAGGATGTAACGCTTAAGGGAATCGTAGTTATCGGTTATAAATGAAGTGTCGCCGTAGAAACGGTAACACTGGTCCGCAATGACCGGCAGGGCGGACCCCCAATCGGCGGTAGTCTCCCAGACGATGGTGGTTTCCCTAAAAACCGACTTGCGATGCTGAAAATAGGGCCAAGGCGCGATATATTGATACCAGCCTTCACGGCTATGCTGGCCCAGCCGTATATCCTGAAGCCAGTTCTTGTAAAATTCCCGCATGTCAAAATTGTATATACAGGTTTCCGCGGTAACATGGGCATCGCCCATCCAGGGGAGGCGTTCATCCCGCTGGGGACAGTCAATAGGGAGACCAATGAGACACGAAAGCTGGGAACGCAGAATGATCTCGTGCAGCCTTTGGAGCTTCCCGCCGGAGCAGTAAAACTGTCCTGTAAACTCAAGGTCTGAATGAAGTTTTTTACTTTTGGCATCAAGGATAATAATATCGGCATCGGAAAGGGTAATCATCATATACCGGTAGCCATGCCAGACAAAACGGGGCCCCCATGTCTCTTTTTCAGCGCCGGAAAGAATATAGGTATCCTCAACAACCGCACCGTTATTACTATGCTTGTTCAGCGTCCCGTCATCATTGATGTGTTCCGCGAAGTTAAGGACAATTTTCTGCCCCTTTTTTCCCTTGACTGTCAACGTCGGCCTTGCGGTCCAGTTCTCGCCAAAATCATAAACTGAACGAAACTTATCAAGCTGGAAAATTTTAACCGGTTCAAGAACGCCGGTTACCCGTATAGGGGGCGTCTTGTTCTCAAGCAGATTTTCTGTCGGGGCTTCTACCAGGGCGGCATACTGCCAAGCGCCGTCGTCATAGCCGGCTTCCCGCCAGCCTTGGGGCTCTTCATTGGCATCATAGGTTTCACCGTCGTAAATACAGTTGAAGAGAACCGCCCCTTCCCGCAGCTTCCAGCTTTCATCCGCGCCGATACGGAGGCTGCTTCCGTCCGTAAAGGTAATATCCAGTTCCAGCATCAGCCTGGGTGAACCGTACCAACTCATACGCCAGCCCCACCATTTTTCCTGGGGACAAAACCAGCCGTTTCCAAGTTCAACCGCTATGAGGTTCTTTCCGTCCTTCAGCAGGGGCGAAACATCGTAGGAGTCATAAAGGGCTTTCTTGAAGTAATCGGACTTAATGGGCGCGAGAATCCGGTCATCGCCTTCTTTCCCGTTAATCCAAAGCTGGTAAAAACCCAGACCGCAAATTTTCAAACTCGCTTTTTTGACCGCCTTTGATACGGCGAATTCCTTTCTAAGCAGGATGGAACGCTGCTGCACCCGCACTTTGCCTTTATTGCGAAGGTTTACCTCCTCAATATCCTCTGCGTCGGGAAGCCAGCGGTTAAACTCTCCCCGGCGGATTCCAATCCAGTTATTCATTTAAGACCGGCCTCCTCCAGAACACATTGTTATTATAGTTCTGTTTTTTATT
>JAISQR010000175.1 GCA_031274035.1 Treponema sp.
CCACAAGCCGCTTTTTCCTGAGGGCTTCATCGTCGAGGTCCGCGGGGACGGCGGCCACGATACGCACTTTGTCGAAGCCCAGGTCCAGGACCTCCTCCACGTCCGCGCCGCTTTCCAGAATCCAGTCCGCGCCGGTAAAACCCGCATCGTGGCTGCCCAGTTCCAGGAGTTCCCCCACGTTCTGGGGCTTCATGATCTTGGCGTCCAGCCAGTCCGCGGCGATTCTGGGCCGGTAGGTCCGGTCCGCCAGGTAGATGGGGAAGCCCGCATCGGCAAAAAGCCGGGAGACATTGTCAAAGATCCTGCCCTTGGGGATCAAAATCCTCAATTTTTCCATGTTCACTCCAAAAAAAAACCGTGAGCCTGAGCCCACGGTCAAATTACCGATTTGCGCGCCTTACACGGCGCCGGACTCAGGCGATTGCATGGGGATATGGTGATGATGGACAAAAAACGCCGGAATCCGATTCATAGGTTAAGGATAGCATGAACGGAAAAAAGTGTCAAGCGGCATTTTCCGGCTCTGTAGCAATTCTCAATTTTACCACTGACCTCACGTCAGACCAAAGGTCTGCCAACACGGACATAAAGGAAAAAAATATGTGAAATTCGTCATTAATTTGTCCGTGGAACTGTCTGTGAGCTCCCCCGCGCAAGCGGGTTCTTGTGTGGTCCGTGGTTATCCTAAATTTAGAATTCCTGCCGACTCTGACCGGACTTTGAAAAAAAACTCGAAATTCTTCCAAAAAACGATTGACATTACATAAGCTTGGGTTTAGTATGCTGTAAGCGCTTACATGTAAACGCTTACATTATGCCATGTCTTAATCAGGAGAACCTTTTGAAAAGAACCATACCTCCGGGTGATTTAACAAAAAGAATTCTAAGGCATTGGCAGCTTTACCTGCTGATGGTTTTGCCCTTGGCGTGGGTTATTGTATTTAAGTATGCCCCTATGTACGGCCTCCAGATTGCCTTTAAGGATTACATCATGCGTGTCGGTTTTTGGGGGAGCAAATGGGCCGGCCTTAAATACTTCAAGTCTTTTATCGAATCCTATTACTTCCCCCGGCTTATGCGCAATACTATCGGGATCAGCCTCTACTCCATGCTGGCGGGTTTCCTGCCGCCCATTATTCTTGCTATCGCTTTGAACGAGTGCCGCATCAAGTTCATGAAAAAGGCGGTACAAATGATAACCTATGCGCCGTACTTTCTCTCCACCGTGGTTATCGTCAGTATTCTGATGCAGCTTCTCTCGCTGAACGGGTTTCTCAATGCCTTTATCAAACTTTTGGGAGGTACGCCGGTCAGTTTTCTGGGCAATGCCGGACTTTTCAAATCGATTTATGTCTGGTCGGGTATCTGGCAGGGTACGGGTTACAGTTCCATTATCTACCTGGCCGCACTGGCGGGGATAAACCCTGAACTGGAAGAGGTGGCCTACATAGACGGCGCGAATATTTGGCAGCGTATATGGCATGTGGATATTCCGGGGATCCTGCCCACCGCGATTATTCTTTTTATTGTCAATGCCGCCGGTATCCTGAATGTGGGGTTTGAAAAAGTATATCTGATGCAGAACCCTCTGAACATGAGTGCTTCGGATATTATCTCGACCTATACGTACCGTATGGGACTTGTGGATATGAATTACAGTCTGGCAACCGCCGTGGGGCTTTTTCAATCGGTTATTTCTTTTGTGTTTATGCTTATTGTGAATCATGTTGCCAAAAAAACAAGCTCGGTCAGTTTGTGGTAGGAGAAAAAAATGTTACGAACTAACATGAAATTGTCTTTTGTGGATCGGCTGTTCTATGTGATCGATTATTTGCTCCTGGTATTCTGCGGTATAATCGTGCTTATCCCTATGCTCAACGTATTTGCCCAATCCCTTTCGGATCCCCATTCGGTTCTGGCGGGCCGGGTCTATCTTTGGCCGCGTAATTTTACGCTGGATACTTTCAGGCTTATCCTGCGCAACAAGAATATCATCAACGGATATTTAAATACGTTTTATTACGCCTCGGTAGGTACTTGTATCAACCTGGTGATGACCGTACTCTGCGCCTATCCCCTGTCCCGCACCGATTTTGCGGGCCGCAATTTTCTGATGCTCATCTTCGCTTTTACCATGATGTTCGGCGGAGGGATGATACCGACGTATATCATCATCAAAAATTTAGGGCTCATTGATACCAGGTGGGTTATGATCCTTCCCAGCGCCATCGCGGTATGGAATATGATTTTAGCCCGGACCTTCTTTCAGAATACCATTCCCAAAGAATTATATGAATCCGCGGAACTGGACGGGGCGAGTGATATTAAAACCCTGGTTTCCATCGTCCTGCCCTTATCAACGCCCATTTTGGCGGTACTGACATTGTTTTATGCGGTAAGCACCCACTGGAATTCCTACTTTGACGCCATGATGTACCTGCGCTCGGATCGGCTTTACAATATTCAACTGGTCCTGCGGAACGCCATCGCGAACATTGCCGCGCTGCTCTATATGACGGGCAATTTGAGCCAGCAGGAACAGTCAATGGCCGTAGCGGAGGCAAGCAAATATTGTATCATCGTCATTTCAATTTTACCGGTTATGATCATTTACCCCTTTGTGCAGAAATACTTCATAAAGGGGATTATGATAGGGGCCATTAAGGGCTGATATTATTTTACAGGAGAGGAGAGAAGAAAAGATGAAAATGCGGCAAAGAAAGAACATGGCTGCCGCCGCGGTTTTAGCGGCGGTAATGGTGGCGCTGTTTGGGTCTTGTAACAGGACTCAGGCTGTTTCCGGAGGCGGAACGAGCGACGGCTCCAATTTCAATGAACTGGGTACATTTCCGGTGGTAAAAAACAAAGAGACCATCAACCTTATGATGAGCACCTATTATGCTGAATTTAACCCGGAAACAAACTGGATGACAAAATATTACGAGGACAAAAGCAATGTTCATGTAAACTGGACTGTGATTCCCACCGAACAGTTTAAGGAGCGGGTTAACCTTGCCCTGGCTTCAGGGGATCAGATCGATGTCATGATCACCGGCCTGCTTACGGACAATTCTTATTCCCTGGCGGAACAGCAGCGGCTGGTTCAGCAGGGACTGATCCTGCCCACCGGCAATCTCTTTGAAACCGATTCTATCTATTTCAAACAACGGCTCAATGATTATGAAGGCTGGCGGGAGGCTATCACCCACCCGGACGGTAATATCTACATTATCCCCACCTTAAGCGAATGTTATCACTGTATGTTCTACGGAAAGATGTGGGTCAACAAGGAATTCCTCAAGAATGTCGGTTTGAATTATCCGACAACCATCCAGGAATTCCACGACATGCTCGTCGCCTTTCGGGATAAGGATGCCAACGGAAACGGCGATCCCAATGACGAGATACCCTTTGCCGGGGCAGCCCAGCAGGGAGTGTACTCCGCCAAGGTGGATACCTACATTATGTCATCCTTCATTTATGACGATGGTCAGGATCGCCTTTTTATTGATGATAACGGTAAAGTTATCGCGGCTTTCCAGCAGCCGGAATTCCAGGAAGGGCTTCAGCTTCTGCGCCAGTGGTACAGCGAAGGGCTTATCTACCCCGAAACGTTTACCCAGAACCTTGATACCCGCGCCAAGTTGAACAGCCAAAAATACGAGTCCATCATCGGCGCTATCCCTTATGAACACATGTACAACAGCGGAAACCGTGACGAAGGCGAACCCCAGCGCTGGATTGATTACGAAGCCATTGCGCCCCTCAAAGGGCCCCACGGGGTACAGACCACCCGTTACGCTTACTATAACAAGTTTGCTACCGATCTCCCCGGCGGCTTGATTCCTTCAACATCCAGGAATCCCGCCCTGGTTATTCGCTGGCTGGACTGGTTCTTCTCTGATGAAGGGAACATGATCCTTATCAACGGTGAAAAGGGCCGTGCCTGGACCGACGCGGACCCCGGAGCTACCGGACCTGATGGTTCACCGGCGGTATTTAAAACTATAACTATGGACACCTCCGATCCCTATTACAATAACCATATATGGGGTAACCAGTTCCCCAACTTCAACTCCTTTCAGTTCAGGAATGAAGAACAGTCCGCCGCCGATATGCTGGCCCCTGACGGTTCCGGCGCTGAACGGTATCTGTTCGTCAAATCACGGGACAATTATTTCCCCTACGTACCGGACCCGAAAAACCTGATACCGCCGCTTTACTACTCTGATACCGATGCTTCCGAGATGGCGCGGCTGCAAACCGACATCAATACCTATGTTGATGAATGTATAGCCAAGTTTGTAGTAGGAGATATGAACATCAATACCGAATGGACAAGGTTCCAGAATGAACTTAAAAACTTGAATATTGACCGGTATCTGAATATCATTCAGACTACCTATGATTCAAGCGCCTTCGCCAAGAGGTAGGGTATAACACCAAGCCCCTTCCTTATGGTAAGGGGCTTTTTTTAGGATTGTCAAATGAACACAATTTCTGATGTTGACGCGTATTACCTGAGCGAAAATTGTCCTGCCAATGATTTCCATGACGCTCATCTTTTGGGTAACGGGCATTTGGGCGCTTCGGTATTCGGGGGGATCCCCTATGAATCCATTTTGATCAACCATGATACGCTCTGGAGCGGTCAGGAACGTGAAAAGGTTAACCCTGGTACGCTTGCTAATTTCAACAAGGCCCGGCAGTTGGTAATGGAAGAAAAACTGCGGGAGGCCAATACGCTCATCAACGATGAAATGCTGGGCTACTGGTCGGAATCGTATATGCCCCTGGGGTATCTGCACCTTACCTTTGGCCATGTAAACGATCAGCGGGGGCTTCCCCAGCGCCGCCGCCTTTTGAGGGAAACAGGACAGCCGGAAGATTATAAACGGGTTCTTTCCCTTTCCGAAGCGGTTGAGCGGATTTCATACCGTATAGGGGAGGATGTTTTTAAGAGGGAGATGTTTGTCAGTAAGCCCGGTAACGCGCTGGTTATACGGCTCTCCGCTCCAAAGGGGCGGCTTGATTTTTCCATGGCCGTGGATTCCCCCCTGCGGCATGAACAGTTTGTCAGTCCGGGAAAGGTGTCTGTCACCGGACGGGCGCCGGATCGGGTTGAACCCTATGAACCTCATTTTGAGCCGAGGGTTGTCTACCGCCCGGACGGGGAATCGGACAGCCTGCGTTTTGCGTGTACGGCGATCATCGCGGAACACGACGGCGTCATAAGCTGTGACGAGATGCGCACCTACCTAAGCGGCGCATCGGAGGCGCTGATCATTTTGAGCGCCGATACCAACTACGAAGGTTATCTGAAAAAGCGGAACCGGGACACAAAACCCATTGCGGACCGCTGCATCGCTGTTCTGGAAAAGGCGGCGGCCCGGGGTTATCAGGCCCTGTTGGATGATCACATACAGGATTACCGTTCATTCTATGGGAGGGTGGGAATTGATCTGGGCCGTGAAATCACCGGATCCCTGCCTGCAAGCCAGCGGCTTGACCGGTACAGAAGCATTGAGGATGTTTCTCTCCAGGCCCTGATTCTACAGTACGCCCGGTATCTGCTTATTTCATTTTCCAGGCCGGGAACTCAGGCGGGAAATTTGCAGGGGATTTGGAATCCTTCACCCCAGCCTGCCTGGGCTTCAAATTACACAACCAATATTAATGTGCAAATGAATTACTGGTGCGCTGAAACCCTGGCGCTTGGGGACTGCCACCTGCCTATGATAGACCTGGTAAAAGAATGCGCCCAAAGCGGACGGGCCGCGGCAAAAGCCCTGTACAATGCGGGAGGCTGGGTTACCCACCACAACACCGATCTCTGGCGCATGGCGGTTTTAGCCGGTGAAAATTCGTCCTGGTCATGGTGGCCTTTCGGAGGAATATGGCTCTGCAATCATCTGTGGCAGCATTATGAATATACCCTTGATAAGGATTACCTTGAGGAAATCCTGCCGGTTCTGCAAGGGGCCGCGGTATTCATCGCCGATTTTGTGGTCAAGGGAAGTGACGGCTATTATTATACGCCGCCTTCCACATCGCCTGAAAATAAATTCTTCTATAAAGATGATACAATTCAAAAAGTCCTGAATGAGGTTGCGTCGGGAAACCGCTTTTCTGAAAGCAGGGAAGATGTGAGCGCCGTATGCCGGATTTCTACTATGGATATTGCGCTCATTACGGAACTACTCGGCAATCTTACCAAAGCTGTTTCCCTTTTGGGCCGTGAAAAAGAACTGGATCCCCGGGTCCCGGAGATCCTTAAAAACCTGTACCCCTTTAAGATAGGCCGGTTCGGTCAGCTTCAGGAATGGGATAAGGATTATGAGGAATGTACCCCCGGAATGGGCCATGTGTCCCATTTGTATTCGGTGTATCCATCAGGGGTCATTAACAACAAGGAAAAGCCCGCATTGTT
>JAISQR010000185.1 GCA_031274035.1 Treponema sp.
ATGCCAAGCCGTTCAACCGGCTTTGTGTGGCTGAAGTCCAAGCCGGAACAAAACGCTGCCTTTTCTTCCAAGGTCAGTTCTGATAGTAACTTTTCAACATCCATAAATTTTTCTCCTTAATTCTTCGTCCTTCCCGCTCCCCAGGATCACCCCGGTCACCACTATCCACCGCCCCCAATACCGGGCAACCGGTAACCTATATCCGCCAATTTCCGAAGAGTAGCGGGGAAATCACTCTCAAGCAATTCCCTGACACTATAAAGCTGTATAGAAATGTCGCGTTCCATAATATTCTTCCTTCGGCCCTTACTTTAGACGGTAAGACACAAAAGCGATTGTTTGATTATCAGGGGACCATGAATTAACATTTATCGTTCCCTGACCTCCGAATAATTCCGCGATAACTTTAAAGTCTCCTCCCGATGAAGACATGAGGCGTAACTGCACCTGCTTATTAGGCGGATGGGATTCCGGATCCACATCGCCTTTTTTATAGGTGATATAGGCAACCCGTTTGCCATCAGGAGAAACATGACCGAACCAGCTATTGGAGTCATCAGCGGTCATCTGCGTAGGATTACTGCCATCGAAACCCATGCGCCAGAGTTGCATCAAGCCGTTTCTGGTTGAATTAAACCAGATATACTTACCATCCGGTGAATATTCGGGACCATCGTCAAGACCAGGCAGGTTAGTGAGTTGAGTTTCCCTGCCACCGGAAACAGGGATAGTATACACATCATATTGCCCGTTCCGTTCCGCACAATAGGCAAGGGTTTTCCCGTCAGGAGACCAACCGTGAAGATAACTGGGGGCCATCGGGGTAATCAGAACAGGTTCCCCCCCAGAAAAGGGCAGAATGTAGATTCTGGACTCGCCGTCCTCAGAGGTATGATGACTAATGGCGATGGACTTTCCGTCCGAGGAGAGTACATGGTCGTTATTGCAATCAATGGCAAAACTGGTATAAATTTCCTTTATATCTCGGGTTGTGAGATCGTAACGGTAAAGTCGCCCATTGCGGTTGTAAACGAGGTATTTTCCGTCTCTGGTCCAGTTTGGGGCCTCAATAATATCTTCAAATTCCTGAAGAACCGTGCGTTTTCCCGTATCGACGTTTACCGTTTCAAGAACGCTGTATGTACCCCTGTCCGGGCGTACAATCGGGGGTTTCAGTGTTTGCATCGCAGCTTCTCATTATATTTCATTATAATATTATTATAACACATTTTGTAAAATAACACACTTCGTGAACAAATTCAAAGTAAAAAGTGCATTTTTCACTATATTTAGTACAAATTCAGGTTTACCTTTATTTATTCTATGAATGGCTTATGATTCGTTAGTGGAGAACGTCATTTATTAGGAATTATAAGAATAATTTTTTTAGGATCAGGATTTTTATTCCGGGTCTTATCAATGCGAGGAGGATTTTTTATGAAAAAACTCATGAACATCGGGATAGTTTTATGTTTGAGTTTTGTGCTCTTTTCCTGCACCAAGACAGCCCAGCCCGCGGCAGATTCAGGAAAACAGGATCAGCTCTACAAGGTTGTCATGGCGATGATAACCGTCGAAAACCTGCCGGATCTACCTAAAGTCCAGGCCGCTATCAACGAACGCATAAAAGGCCGGAATTTGGAGGTTGAATTTTTGCCTCTTGGTTATGCGACCCTTACCAGCCAGACCAACCTGATGATCTCAGGCGGTGAAAAACTCGATCTCATGCCGGTCCTTGTCGGTATCTCCAATGATGTGGCCCAGGGCAAACTCCTTCCCCTGGACGCTTACCTGAAAACATCGGGCGCGGGGGCCGCTGCTGCGATAGGCAGCGATTACCTAAAAGCCGGGACGGTGAACGGC
Organism: Treponema sp.; assembly: GCA_031274035.1. Classification (GTDB taxonomy): domain Bacteria; phylum Spirochaetota; class Spirochaetia; order Treponematales; family Breznakiellaceae; genus JAISNI01. Next base: position 1,864 of record JAISQR010000185.1, read on the forward strand.
CAGGTCTACGGTTTACCCAGTTTGCGGGATATGGCCGCCTCCTACGGTATTTGTATGCGGAAAGACATCCTTGATAAATACGGCTTTAAGATAGAAGACATTAAAACTGTTGATGACCTGTCAAGGGTCTACACCAAGGTTTCTGCCGGAGAGCCCAATATGTATATGATCTTTGGCCCAAATAATACTGCAGGTATCGTCCACTTTTTATTAAACGATTGGGATCCCCTGGGCGACAATCATGGGGTTTTGATGAACCATGGCCAGGACAGTCCCCTTAAGGTGGTAAACCTGGTTGCCACCAAAGAATACGAAAACAAGCTGCGGATCGTCCGCGACTGGTACCAAAAGGGCTGGGTTATCCCCGATGCGGCGACCAATACCGAAAGCGCCGTCAGGCTGGTTGGCGCGGGGCAGCTTTTTTCCTTTACCTCAAACCTTAAGCCCGGTTTTGACAAACAGGCCACCCTAGGTGCCGGGGGGGTAGAAATGGTAACTGCCACGATCATGCCCGCCTTTAGCACCACCAGCCAGGTTGGTATATTAAACTGGGTAGTTCCCATTACCTGTGCAAACCCGGAAAAGACCATGGAGTTTCTTAATTTATTGTACACCGATCCGATGATAATTAACCTTATTGACTGGGGAATTGAGGGCACCCATTATACTAAAATCAACGACCGGGTTATTACCTATGCCCCGGGTGTAAACGCGACCAATACCGGTTACAACATGAACCAGTCTTGGCAGTTCGGTAATTCACTGCTCGCCTATGTGTGGGATGGAAACCCCGCCGACACCAACGAACAGATGGAGGCCTTTAACAAGAGCGCCATTATATCCAAAGCCCTGGGCTTCCAGTTCAATACGGCACCGGTTAAAAATGCCGCAGCCGCAGTACTTAATGTGTCTAATCAATACCGGCTCAGCCTGGAGTTCGGCATGGTTGACGTAGATGCCACCCTGCCCCAGTTTATCAGGGCCCTGGAAGATGCGGGGATAAACCAGATAATCACGGAAAAGCAGCGTCAGCTTGATGCCTGGCTTGCGGGGAAATAAAGTGGCTGTAAACCGCTTGAATAAAGTCCGGCGTTATGCACCACTTTTGGTAATGGCGCTACCCGGGCTCTTATATCTTTTGATCAATAACTACATACCCATGGCGGGACTGGTGATAGCGTTCAAGAATTACAACTATGCCAAGGGTATTTTTGGCAGCGATTGGGTGGGGCTGGCAAACTTTGAATTTTTGTTTAAAACAAAAGATGCCTTTATTATCACACGGAATACCATCCTGTATAATATTGGGTTTATTTTTATCAATACCGTAGTGGCAATTATTGTGGCTATCATGCTGAGCGAAGTGGCCAATAGGATCGCCCTTCGTATTTACCAAACCGTTATTCTGCTACCCTACCTTATCTCCATTATCATCGTCAGTTATCTGGTTTATTCTTTTCTCAGTGTGAACGTGGGTTTTTTCAATAAAACCATCCTGCCTCTGTTGCGGTTACATGAGATTGCCTGGTACACCGAACCAAAATATTGGCCGGTAATTCTTAATATCGTAAATCTTTGGAAAGGCTTTGGATTCCTTTCGGTGATCTACCTTTCCAGCATTGTGGGCATAGACCGCGCCATGTACGAAGCTATGGAATTGGATGGCGCTTCCCGAATGGGCTGCATACGACATATCACCATCCCCATGATCGTTCCAACCATCAGCATGATGGTGCTCCTTGCTGTTGGAAGAATTTTCTACTCCGATTTCGGCCTCTTTTATCAGGTTCCCATGAATTCGGGAGCCTTATACAGTACCACTAATGTTATTGATACCTATGTGTACCGGGTGCTTTTGCAGTTGGGTGATATCGGTATGTCCTCCGCTACAGGTTTGTATCAATCGGTGGTAGGGTTTGTGTTAGTACTGTTATCCAACCTTATTGTCCGACGGGTAAATCCAGATAACGCTTTATTTTAGGAGATCCCCATGATAAAAAAAGATCGCCTGTTTAATTTTTGTATTCACACCGTGTTGATCCTTTTAACTATTTTTACTTTGCTTCCCCTGTCGCTCATGGTAATATCTTCCTTTACCGACGAGACAGCTATTTTACAGAATGGCTACTCTTTTTTGCCCCGCCAGTGGAGTACCCAGGCCTACCGCTACCTGCGGGATCAGTCGGATTATATCTTTAACGCCGTCCGTATATCAGTTTTGGTCACGGTAATCGGTACTTTTTGCAGCTTAATGATAACCTGTATGCTGGCCTACCCGCTGTCCCGCCGGGATTTCCCCTTGCGGCGACCCCTTTCGTTCTTCGTGTTTTTTACCCTGCTTTTCAACGGCGGCCTAGTTCCCACATATTTAATTTACACCCAGGTTTTTCATATAAAAGACACCTTTTTTGGCCTTATTGTCCCCAGTTTATTGATGAACGGCTTTACGGTAATTCTCGTCCGCACTTTTTTTATGACGAATATCCCTGAGTCCATTATCGAATCGGCGCGGATTGACGGGGCCGGGGAATTCAAAATATTTTTCAAAATTGTAATGCCCTTGTCCCTTCCTATTTTGGCTACCGTGAGTCTTATGTCGGGCCTCAATTACTGGAACGACTGGTACAATGGGTTTATTTATATCACCAACACTAGGCTCTTTAGCTTGCAAAATATTTTGAACCGGATGTTGCAGGATGTGCAATTTTTGCAGTCCAATTCAAGCATGGGTGGTTCCCTAGCCCAAGAAATTGCAAAGATACCCACCACCACGGTCCGTATGGCCATCGCGGCGGTTGGGGCCCTCCCCATCCTAGTGGCCTATCCGTTTTTTCAGAAATACTTTGTCAAGGGGATTGTTATCGGCGCGGTTAAGGGATAATACGTGTGATGGTGGCGTTACAGCCGCCAATTGATATGGTGAAAATGAAGAATAAGGAGAAAAATTTATGGATGTTGAAAAGTTACTATCAGAACTGACCTTGGAAGAAAAGGCAGCGTTTTGTTCCGGCTTGGACTTCAGCCACACAAAGCCGGTTGAACGGCTTGGCAT
>JAISQR010000191.1 GCA_031274035.1 Treponema sp.
GGTTGCCCGACTCGTCGAAATATGCCCCCTCTATAACGATGCCCTTGACTTGCAGGATTGATTTGAATAAAGTCCTTAATTGCACGCTGTACCTCCGTTTTTATGGCTTAAATCACCAATATATTAGCGGAAACAGCGTGCTTTTTGCTATATTCTTACAAAATCCTTTTCATACATGTTATTGAAGAGCCTCAAAATTTCGCGGAATTCCAATTTGAGGATATTCCTGTCAGCTTGCCCGAAAAAGAGCCAAGTGCGAATACACGCGGTCTGTCCGAGTATGACAGCCTTTGCTTTTTGCAGAAAAACGGAATAGCGATAGTACCGCCAATGGCGATAGCGGATACACCGCAAAAGGCTGTGGAAGAGGCAGAGAAACTCGGATTTCCCACGGCCTGCAAAATCCATTCCGCCGACATTCAGCATAAATCTGATGTTGGCGGCGTAAAACTGAACATAAAAAATTCCGCTGAACTGCTGGAAGCGTATAAATCTGTTACAACAAACGCGGCTGTAAAATGTCCCGGAGCAAAGATCGAAGGCGTCCTGGTAAGGCCCATGCTTAAAATGGGCGTGGAAATGATCATCGGCGTTAATAACGATAAACAGTTTGGTCCGACTGTCATGATCGGTATGGGCGGTGTTTTTGTGGAGCTGTTTAAAGATGTGCAGTTGGCAACCGCGCCGGTGAGTAAGAAACAAGCCTTGAAAATGATTGAAAGCCTTAAAGCGTACCCGCTTTTGAACGGATACCGTGGCAGTAAGCCCTGTGATGTTGAAGCGCTGGCCGGGCTGCTGGTAGGCATCAGTGAAATAGCAGCCAAACACAAGGATACCATCAAGGAACTTGATATAAATCCTGTTTTTGTAACAGAAGACGGGGTTTCAATAGCCGATGCCCTGCTTGTGGAATACCAATGATGATTTCACTGTATCACAAAATTTTTATTAAGGAGGTAAGGAAGAATACTTTTCTAAAAAAGTATTTTAAAACAGCAATTTACTGTGTAAGGAGGCACAAATGACAGTAGAAGCAATTTCTTGTACAGGTTTGCCAAAAGCTCACGGGGCATACTCTCATGGAACCAAATGCGGCGGTATGATTCTGACCTCCGGTCAGATCCCTACGGACAACGTGACAGGCAAAATGATTACCGACATCAAGCAGGCTACCAGGGAGGTGCTTGATAACCTTTTGAAGGTTGTAGAGGCAGGCGGTGGCCGCTTGGATACAGTGGCAAAAGTCGATGTTTATTTAAAAAACCTTGAGGATTTCAAATCCTTTAACGAGGTTTACGCTGATTTCTTCGGAGTCCACAAACCCGCGCGTGTTACGTCGCAGGCGGGTGACCTCTTTGAGGGCGCCCTGTTGGAAATTTCAATGATTGCGTTTGTTGCTTGAACGAATAAAATTTTTAGGAGTGTTTTATGAAACACATTAAAACAGACACACGGATGAATCCGTTGGCGTTTTGGCCGGCTATTATCGTATTAGCCGCATTCATCGTATGTGGAGTCATATGGACAGAAGCCGTTGGCGGTTTTATGACAAAACTGCTCTACGGCATGGCGGACTATTTTGGAGCGTACATAAACCTGTTGTCCCTGCTCTTTGTGATTTTGGGTGTCATTTTCGTTATTACCCGTTACGGCGATGTAGTGATTGGCGGGAAAGACGCAAAGCCGGAGTTCGGCATGCTTTCCTGGTGTGCAATGTCCATTTGCTCTGGAATTGGTACCGGTCTCCTTTTCTGGGCGATGGGTGAGCCGATTTTTCATTACATGACAACGCCCACCGCAATCGCCAAGGCTGGCAGCCGGGAAGCTGGCATCTTTGCAGTTGCGCAGGCCATGTGGGACTGGAGTTTTGTCCAATACTGTATGTATGCAATCTGCGGCGCCGCATTCGCGATTATCTGCTACAACAAAAAAAAGAGCTTGTCTTTTAATTCCATCGTTGAAAGCGCCATTGGCAGGAAAATTCCCTGGGTGAACACACTGTTCACTGCTGTTGTAATCTTCTGTCTAATGGGCGCCACCTCTAATTCCATGGGCGTTGGCCTGATGCAGATCGGCGCGGGTCTGGAGGCTGCTTTTGGCATTCCGCAGTCTGCGGGCATTTGGCTTCTCGCCGCCACCTTTATCACGACAATCTTTATCCTCTCCTGTGTTTCAGGTATCGGCAAAGGACTGAAACTAGCGTCCACTGCCTGTATGTATTTCTTCTTTTTTCTGCTGCTCTATGTATTCTTCTTTGGCAACACGGAGTTCATCACCAAGATCTCCGCTGAGGCCGTAGGCTATATCATTGACAACTGGGGGACTCAAACCACCATGATGAACGCCATGGTATCTGAGGATAAATGGTTCGCCGACTGGATCATCCAGTATTGGGCTTCCTTCATCGTCTATGCGCCTGTAATCGGCATGTTCTTAGCCCGTATGGGCAGGGGGCGTACGGTCCGCACCTTCATGCTCGTCCAAATTCTGGTTCCCTCCATCTTCTGTATGGTCTGGATCGGCGTGTTTGGCGGTCAGGTTATTTATCTCCAGACTTCCGGCACTCTGGATGTCTGGAAAGCTGTCAACACTTCCGGTATGCAGGCAACGGTATTCCAGATTCTTGGCACACTTCCCTTAAGCGCGCTTATTACGATTCTGTTCCTCTGCACGGTGACTCTCAGCTTTTGCACGCTGGCGGATCCCATGTCATCTGTCGCGGCGACGCTGTCTGTCCGCGGCATCTCTGCGGATACCGAGCCTCCCAAAAAGCAGAAGATCCTGGTCGGCTGCATCCTAGGGGGTACCGCTTATACACTTGTCGCCACCGGCGGCATCAACTCCGTCAAGGGTATGTTCACACTGGTTGGTCTGCTACAGAGTGTGATTCTTATCCTGTGTGCTGTCGTTCTGTTCAAATACGGAGCCAAGTGCTACCACGAACCTAATTCCGGCTATATTGCAGATACGGAAAATGTAGCAGCCCCGGAATAGTTGAATAGTTTACAAAAGATGTCAACAGTCGGATTTATCCTTGTGCATATAAGGGTAATATAACCATTTTTTTCAAACAAGGAGAATGAACTATGAGTTTTAAAAGAATGCTGAATGTAGTAGAAACCCATGACGGCGAACCCATGCGCGTCGTCACTGGCGGCGTCCCCCATATCCCTGGCAACAGCGTGTATGAAATGGAAGAGTATCTGCGGACCCATGACGACAGTCTGCGCAAGTTCCTGCTTCGCGAGCCAAGGGGTTATCCCCCCATGTGCTGCAACATTCTTGTGCCGCCCAAGCATCCCGATGCGGCTGCGGGTTTTATCATTATGGAGCAGACAGAATATCCCATGATGTCCGGCGGCAACACGATTTCTGTTGCAACCGTTTTGCTGGAGACAGGCATAATTCCCATGCAGGAGCCCTATACCGAATTCATTCTTGAAGCTCCCGCCGGCCTTATTGGCATTAAGGCGAAGTGCGAAAACGGCAAAGCTACGGAGGTTACCTTCAGGAATCTCCCCGCATTCGCTGTCTATACCGATACCGAAATCAAGGTTCCGCATATCGGTCACGGCGTGGAAAAGGTCAAGGTGGATGTGGCGTGGGGCGGTATGTTCTACGCCATGGCGGATGTCCGCCAGTTTCCGTGGATCGAACTAACCCCGGATATGGGACGCGAGATTACCCGCGTTTCCTCCCTGATCTTAAAGGCGTCTCAGGATCAGCTTAAAGTAGAACACCCGGATTATCCCGGTGTTGGTATCAGCATCTCCCAGTTATTTGGTCCCTCCAATGATAAGGGCAAGTCTGATGTGAAAAATGCGGTCACCGTTGCCAGCGGCGAGGTGGACTTTGACAATCCTTCCACCTGGATTGGCGCGCTGGACCGTTGCCCCTGCGGCACAGGCACCTGCGCAAGGATGGCCGCCATGTACGCCAAGGGCGAACTAAAGCTGAATCAACCTTTCCGCAATGAAGGTTTGCTGGGTGTCGTTTACGTCGGCCACCTGGTTGAAGCAACCGAAATCGCCGGGCATAAGGCCGCAGTGCCCACCATCACCGGGGAATCCTGGATTTATGGCTTCGGCACTTTGGTTTTGGACCCCACTGATCCCTTCACCGAAGGCTTTACTATCGGCGATATCTGGGCGTAATCCCGAGTTATCCTAATATTGCGTTTAGTTTAGACACAATTAACGTTCATTACAAAACAGTCAAGGGTTGTTTATCAGCCTTTGGCTGTTTTGAAAATCAAAAGAAGGAGAATGATCTGTGAAGAAAATTGCATTCAAAGGCGGCCTCTTAATTGACGGAACTGGTGCGGAAGCGGTTCAGAATAGTCTCGTACAGGTTGAAGATGACAAAATTGTATATGCGGGTCCTGGCAAGGCAATACCTGCTGACTATGAAATAAGGGACATCACAGGCAGAACCATTATGCCCGGCCTTATTGACGCGCATCTCCATTTCTCCGGGAATCTTACCGGTAACGATACCGATTGGGTTATGGAACCCAACTATCAGAAAGCGGTTGTAGCCGTTCAGCAGGCGCATGAGTGTCTGGAGGCGGGTCTCACCACAGTAGGCGAGATTTCCCGCTTTGGTATTCATATCCGCAATATGATCGAAGCAAAAGTCATGAAGGGACCGCGTGTTGTTGCGTCCGGCCTGGGCTTTTGCGCCACTTGCAGCCACGGCGATTCCCACAAGGTGTCGATAGAGCTGAATAGAGAAGGACATACCTGGGCCGAATGCGTTGACAGCCCCTGGGATCTGCGCAAGGCTGTCCGCCGCAGATTGCGTGAGAATCCTGACGCAATCAAAATTTGGGCCACAGGCGGCGGCATCTGGCGCTGGGAGACCGCCATGGATCAGCACTACACAATGGAAGAAGTGCAGGCGGTTGTCGATGAATGTAATATGCGGCACATTCCCGTATGGTCGCACTGCTTCGGCAGCGCCTATAATTCTGTCAAAGCGGGCGTAGACCTTATTATCCACGGCCTGGCTCTGGACGATGAGACTTTGGATTTGATGGCGGAAAAAGGCACTGCCCTCTGCCCCACCATCAATTTTATGCCTGCATGGTGTCAAACCTTTCCCCCGGCTTATGATCCAAAGCTCCATGATCAATACCCCGGCGCGACCGTTGCCGAAAAAGAACTTAACCGCATTTATGATAATCTCAGAAAAGCAAGTGAAAGAGGGATTATATTGACAGTCGGTTCGGATTCGTTCAATTCCGAGATGACGCCCTATGGAGTTACCGCGGTAGGCGAATTAACCGCGTTTGTGGAAAAGTCCGGCATAAGCGAAATGGACGCTATCGTTGCGGCCACGATCAACGGCGCAAAAGTGCTGCGTGTTGATAAAATTACCGGTTCCCTTGAAGCTGGGAAAAGCGCCGATTTGCTTGTAATCAAGGGCAATCCGCTAAAGGATATCCGGTCAATCGATGTGAGCAACATGGAAATTATCATGAAAGAAGGGGACTTTGTCAGGGGTTAATTTGCTATATAGATTTGCCGCTCTCGATTGTCTTGGTTGTATGCGGTATGAGCGCCGCCGCGTCCCATACCGTACCTTTGTTTATTGATGGTGGAATTAGGGCGGAAGCCGAAGTAACGGAACTGCGGGAGGATAATTATGTGTAATTTTGAAAAATCGGCAGGAAATCTGAATGGGTAAAAGATTTAAGGGATTCACCCTCGGGATAATAGCAGCCGCTGCTTATGGTTTAAACCCCTTGTTTGCGCTCCCGCTGTACCGTGAGGGTATGTCGGCAGATTCAGTCCTATTCTATCGTTATATTCTGGCGGCGCTGATATTAGGCCTCTTGATGAAACTAAAAAAGATACCCTTCGCTCTAAAACGGACGGAGATAGTTCCGCTAATTTTCGTAGGATTGCTTTTTGCTTTTTCATCTTTGTTCCTTTTTGAAAGTTACAACTATTTAAATGTTGGTATAGCTTCTACGATACTGTTTATGTATCCCGTAATCGTAGCTATTATTATGGTTCTATTGTTTAAGGAAAAAATTTCATTCCTTGTAACATTATCTATTTGCCTCTCTTTCGCTGGAATCTTAATGCTTTACCGGGGTGAAGACGGAAAAACATTAAATGCGGTTGGCGTATTGCTGGTTTTTCTTTCGGCATTGACCTATGCTGTTTACATAGTGAGCATTAGCCGTTCTTCTATAGGCAGTCTCCCCGCATTAGAGCTTTCATTTTATGCTATATTATTCGGTAGCGTTGTTTTCATAGTCAGATTGAAATTCTGCATGAATTTACAGCTTGTTAATAATCCCATAAATTGGCTTAATGTACTCGCATTGGCCTTGTTGCCCACCCTCATATCCCTTTTAGCAATGAACCTTGCCATTCAATATATCGGTTCCACTATAGCGGCGGTATTGGGAGCTCTGGAACCCGTAACAGGATTACTGTGCGGCATCCTGGCATTCGGAGAGCGATTAACATTTCGCGTTGCCTGCGGTATATTTATGATATTGCTTGCCGTAACTTTAATTATTGTTTCGAATCCCATAAATAAATGGATAAACAGCCGTATTCGTAAGCGGGTTTAATTCCCGTACTCCAGATCAATATCCCGGTGCGACTGTTGCCGGAAAGGAGTTTAACCGTATTTATGATAATCTCAAAAAGGCAAGTTGAGGGTTATACGCCTCCGGCTCTTTTCTTACTATCGGCCTGCACGGTTTACACATTCGTCGTCCGTTTCTGCAAAGCGGAAATGCGTCTATAAATTATGGGGAGGAAATAAAGAAATTCTATGAACTATTTAGCCACCAATTTAATCAACTATGTAAAATGTATCACAACCGCCTTAAAAAACGCCGACTTCATCCTCACCGGCGCAGGCTCCGGCCTGTCCGCCGCTTCCGGTATCTTATATGACGATTCAGATACTTTCACAAACTGGTTCCCCGGCTACTATGAACGCTACGGGCTGCGAACCATCACCGAAGCGGCCTTTTACCCTTTTCGCACCCGTGAGGAATATTACGCCTACTGGACACGCCACATAGCCGCGATACGCTATACCCAGCCCGCGGGAAAACCCTACCTAGACTTATACCGCATACTAAACCGCAAAGACTATTTTATCCTCACAACCAATACCGACGGCCAATTCCTGAAAGCCGGATTCCCCCCGGAAAAACTCTGTACCCCGCAGGGGGACTACGCCTACTTTCAATGTTCCCGCCCCTGCAATGATGAAGTATACCATAATGAACACATGATAAAAGAAATACTATCCCATATTCATAACAGCGATTTTGCCATACAAACCGGCTACATACCCCGTTGCCCCCAATGCGGCAGCCCCTTAATCCCCAATATACGCAATCATGAAACCTTTGTCGAAAAACCCTGGATGGAAACCTATCGAAAAATGCCCGACTTGCTGAAAGCGCAAAAAGGGAAAAACCTTTTACTGCTTGAATTAGGCGTGGGCTATAACACTCCCGCAATGATCCGTTATCCCTTTGAACTGCTGGCATTGCAGCGGAAAAATACCGAACTCATACGCATAAATCTGAATGACGATACCATATCATTACTCAGCGGCTG
>JAISQR010000207.1 GCA_031274035.1 Treponema sp.
ATGAAATTGATACATTTTATAAAGTCTTTTGTGATTATTTTCATTTTAATTCCCTTATTACCGCTTCAAGGTCAGGAAACCGTGGAACAAGAAGGCAGAAATGTATATTTTCTTCCCGCGTTTGGTATAAATATATTTAGCAACGCCATTTTGTATCTTGCTGATAGATACATAGCACAAGAACCGTGGGCGCAAATCAGCTTTGATTCAATAAAAAATAATTTTGCTTCTCTATGGGAATGGGATAGAGATGAGTATTTTACTAATCAATTTCTACATCCTTATCAAGGCTCAGTATATCATGCGGCCGCCCGTGCAAATGGTTTTACGTTTTACGAGTCACTTTTATTTGATGCTTTCGGTAGCGCCACTTGGGAATTGGTGTTTGAAACTAATACCCCGTCAATAAATGATCTGATCAGTACTACAATTGGGGGCGCTTCACTCGGTGAAATGTTTCACCGCCTGTATCTTGAAACCCCGCATCCGCTCGCCGTGTTAATTAGTCCCGCAGACGCGGTTAACGGTTTGATTACAGGACGCCGCCCTAAACGCAAAACAACAAACATATATAGCCTTGATTTAACATTTGGTATAGGTTATGTTTATTCGCGCCAAGCGGCGGGAAAGTATAGGGAACGCGGGTTAATTCCCCTGAGGGAGACTCATTCCGCTTCCGCCGATGTTTCCTGTAACGTTGTATATGGGAATCCTTTCACACAACAAAGCGGAACGCCGTTTAATCATTTTGAACTTTCCGTATACGCAAATATCGCAAATCCTTTTTGGTACAATTTTAATATACGATCCGACGGATATCTTTTTTCCTTCAACGTGATAGACAATGCAAAAAGTATGGCAAGTACGGGATTGTCATTGCATTATGATCTTTTTTCCGACCGGCATATCAATTTCTTTGGAGAATCGCTGGACTGGACATTTAAGTATATACGCCTATTTAACAATTCACGAAACATTGAATTAAAGGGACATCTGGGGGCAGTCGTTTTCAATGCCGATAATTCTTACTTTTTTGATGGATACACCAATTTTCGTCAAACCAAGAATGATTATGGAGCGGGGGTGAATATGAAGCTCTTTTTTTCGACCGCGCATAAAAAACGGGGAAAATTAACGTTTAACGTCTCTGCTTATGAAGTATTTAGTATTTTTAATAATAACCATACAGATGACGCGGATATTTTATTTTTTTACACGGATATGTCATATATATATATCAGATTAAAGAACATTGGAGTATCGGCATTTCAAATTCGCTTTTCAGGCAAGCCACAATTTATAATTTCCTTGAGGATACAGATAAAGTGTCGTATATGGCGAAACTTTTTATTAGTTGGTCTTATGAATTATCAAAAAAATGATAATATAAATAGAAAAAACGGAGGTCTGTTAATCGGAATTTTTGCATGAAGGTATGCCAAAGGCACACTGAGTAAAAATTCACCAAAGTCCCATCGGACACGAAGTGTCCGCGGCTCCTAGGGCTCCGAAAAACCCCAGCCGGCGCTATTACCTGTTATGTATTATTTTCCTGCCGTATATAGTCATGTTCCCGGCGTACTTCCGCGAGCAATTTTTTCACCAGCCATTCCCTGTTTTTAAGGGTTGATGTAGAAAATGCTATATCAGCAGGATCGATTCCAGCATCGGCGGCGGCTTTTTTTACCGCGTTAATTATGCTGAAAAGCGCGTCCTCTTCAAATCCGTGCATAAAAACTACAGGCCCGTTCATAATGTTCCCCTATAAATGTGTTTAAAGTGATTTGTACCCCGCATACTGCGCCCAGAAAAGTTGATAGTAGAGCCCCTTCAGCGCCATAAGTTCTTCATGTGAACCGCATTCGGCAATCTGGCCGTTCCTGATATACATGATACGGGTACAGTCGCGGATCGTGGAAAGCCGGTGCGCGATAATAAACGATGTGCGTCCTTTCATAAGGGTACGGATACCTTCCTGGACAAGCTGCTCCGTGCCGGTATCTATGCTGCTTGTCGCCTCGTCAAGCACAAGAATTGCAGGATTAGAAAGCAATGTACGGGCAAAAGTGAGAAGCTGCTTCTCGCCGTGAGATATGCTGCCGCCGCGCTCCGTTACTTCGGTTTCGTAACCCTTGGGGAGTTTTTCGATAAAATTGTTTGCGCCTATAAGTTCAGCCGCGGCTCTTACCTCCGCGTCGCTTGCGTCAAGTTTTCCGTACCGGATATTTTCCGCTATAGTACCGGTAAAAAGGTAGCTGTCCTGGAGCATGATCCCCATCTGGCTGCGCAGGGAACGGAGCGTTACCTGCATTATATCGTGTCCGTCTATAAGAACCCTGCCGTTTTCTATGTTGTAAAAACGGGAAAGAAGGTTTGCTATGGTGGTTTTCCCCGCACCTGTAGGCCCGACTATCGCGATACTCTCGCTGGGTTCCGCGTCAAAGGATACATTATTCAGGATAATCCGGTCTTTCTCGTAGCTAAAGCTGACATTATCGAATCTCACATGGCCCCGGATGGGCGGCAGATCGACTGCGCCGGGGGCGTCGGCAATAAGTACAGGTTCGGCGATAGTATCGAAGATACGGTCCAAATAGGCCATGGCGGTGATAAAGGTATTGTAGATATTTGCCAGATTGATTATGGGCTGCCAGAAACGCCAGGCATAGTTACCCATTGCCAGGAGCATACCGAAGCTCGCCATAGGGTTCATCCAGTAAGCGCCCATGATGTATACAAACGAGAACACCGCCTGGCTTACCATCTCGGTAGAGAACCATGTAAGGTTAGAAATATACTGCGCCCGCATCCATGTGTAGTTCCGCTCGTCCGCCAGGCGATCCAGTATGCCGATATTCCGCTTCTGCCTGTCAAAAGCCTGTGTTACCCGTACTCCGTCAAAACTCTCCTGGATATACGCGTTCAGGTTAGAATTCTTGTTGGAAACCCGCTGCCATGCGCGGCGCTGCCGGGGCTTGAGAATCCAAATAAAAGCGACAAGTATCGGCAAGCCCAGGATAGTTACCATTGCCAGCCGGGGGCTTACCTGGAACATAAAAAATATAATAAAGATAATATTAAGTATTTCAATGATAAAATTGAGTATGCCGTTTGAGAGCGCGTCGAGGACGCTGTTGACATAGGGCACTACACGGACAAATATCTTGCCGTGAGGCCGTGTATCAAAAAAGACAAAGGGCAGCTTCTGCAAATGAGAAAAGAGATCGTAGCGTATATTGTGGATAATGCTCTGTCCTGCCTGGGCCGCAAGGATATTGCGGATCGCCCCAAAGCCTATGCTGACGACAATAGTGCCGCCCAGAAACAGGGCCAGGGTTAAAAGCATCTTGATGTCCTTTTGCGGTACGGCCTCGTCAATAGCATGCGAAATGATAAGGGGCCCGGAAAGGCCCACTATACTGCCGGCAATGCTGAGACCAAGGGCTGTCAGCATCTTCCCGCGTACCTTTACAACATAGCGGAGGCACTGCCTTACCACAGAAAAACTTACTTTTTCGTCCAGGTATTCATCAACATCGTAGCGGTTGCGGTTCTGACGCCGTGCTGCTTGTTCAGGTTTCTTCGCTTTCATTTAAATTGTTCCCCGCCCTAAAAATCACGCACCGAACTTGAGTTCGCTAAACATAAGGTTCGCGGCGTGTTGATCGAAATATGTGGGCCTTCAGGCCGTAAAGGTTCCTGTTGCACAATGAATCTTCAGGCCGCTAAAGGCCGCCGCCCGCAAGGTTTTCAGACAGCCTCGCTCCCTCTTCCCCGCTGGAATTCTGCAAGCTCCAGATATGGTAGTAGAAACCCCTGTTATTGAGGAGTTCTTCATGGCTGCCGCGTTCAACGATCCTTCCCTTGTCCATGACAAGGATCATATCCGCACCCCGGAAACTGGTGATACGCTGCGCTATGATGATTTTGGTACAGGGAAAATCCAGGTTCCGCAACTGGTTCTGTATGTACTGCTCGGTTTCGCTGTCCACCGCCGAGGTCGTGTCGTCCAGTATGAGCACGGAGGGGGAAACGGCCAGGGCCCGCGCAAGCGAAATGCGCTGCTTCTGACCGCCGGAAAGCCCTACGCCCCGCTCGCCTACCAGGGTTTCGTATCCATCTTCCATCTTGCGGATAAAGCTGTGGGCGTCGGCCTGGCCTGCACGCCGTGCAATAATTTCCCTGTCAAGGTCCGGCCTGCCGTAGGCGATATTCCCCGCAACCGAGTCGGAAAAGAGGAATACATCCTGCATGGCAAGCCCCATATAGCGGCGCAGACTGGAGATCGTGTAGTCCTGTATGTTGACCCCGTCCAGAAGCACTTCCCCCGAACTAGGTTCGTAAAACCGGAGGAGCATGTTGATAAGGGATGTTTTACCCGATCCTGTACTGCCAAGTATCCCTATAGTCTGTCCAGGTTCGGCCTTAAAGTTTATATCTTCAAGAATGACCGATCCGTTTACATCAAAGCCGACATGCCGGAATTCAATGCCGCCTGCGGGCCTATCCTTTATTTGCGCCGCGCCGCTCTTGTCTGAAATGCCGTCGGGGGTGTCAAGAACTTCCATAATCATATTGGCTGCCGCGTGGAAACGCTGCATGTCCGCCAAGAGCACCCCCAACATACGCAGGGGGTTTGAAAGGGCCCAGGTTAGGGAGGAAAAAGCCATGTACTGACCGGGGGTCATCTCGCCCCAAATAAGGAAGAGGCCGCCCAGTACCAGCGTGATTATGACAAGGAGTTGGCTAAGCAGTTCCAGCAGAGGTTGGTACTTGGCAGAAATATAGGCGTTTTCGTAGGCTGTATCCCGGTAATCGGCATTAAGTTTTTCAAACTGTTCCTCCGCGTAATCTTCCCGTGCAAAAGCCTTAACAACACGGTTGCCGTCTATGTTCTCGGTAACATTGGTGGAAAGCCGGGTGAGCTTCTGCCTTAAAAACACCATACGGGGCCGTATACGTTGTTTAAAACGGTTGCTGATAAGGAGAATGATGGGGGTAACGGCGGCAAGGCTGAGGGCCAGCTTCCAGTTGACAAACAGCAGGAAGGTGAGGGCGGAGGCAAAGATAACCACCGCGTCTACAAATTGGAAGGAAATCCAGGACAGGGAATGACGGAGCATATCAAGATCGCTCGTCATTCTGGTCATAAGGTTGCCGGTACGCAGGCGGTCGTGGAAACGGTAATCCTGTTCCTGTACAATGCCGTACATCCTGCGGCGTATATTAGTCATGGCCAGATTACTGCCCCATTCCAGGGTTATGTGCATAAAGTAACGCAGGGAAAGGCGGACTAACTGCACAATCATCATGGTGATTAAGAGCCGCGGCAACGGACCGGTATTCGCAGGGATAATCACATCATCAATAAGATGCTGGGACAGCATAGGATTGATGATCAGCATAGCCGAAGCAAAACCGCCGATAAAAAGCCCTATCGCATAGCGATACCGATAACTTCCCAAACAGTTCCACAACCACTTGAGTTGAAACATTGATAGCCTTCTTTTATACTGGAGAATCTGAAATTTCGATCTGACCGTATAGAATTCTCCAGCGCAAGTCTTATAAATATATCACAATTTAAAATTTGATTCAAGAGATCGCATTGCCTAATAATTTTTCCAGCCGAAAAGGAGGGTAAAACCAGGAACTAAAATCTAGCCGAAACCTCCTGATCGGAGATGTTTAATACCTTAGCCTTTTCGCAGGTTATCCGCAAGAGGCCGAATTGCGCCACGTTAAATCTAACCATCAGGGAACGGATGCGCCAAGTAAAATTCTAACCATGGATGACCTAACATACTCCCAGCACAGGGTAGTGCTGGAGGGAAGGAATGGGATT
>JAISQR010000261.1 GCA_031274035.1 Treponema sp.
GCCAAAGAGAATATATACGCCTGAAATAATCAGTTTTTTGCGGCATAACGTAAAGGGTAGATCGGCAAAAGATCTGACATCAATGGTAAATGCTCATTTTGGCCTGTCATTTACAGAAAAACAGATTATGCATGCAAAAACAAATTACGGTTTGAGAGGCGGGAAAGAACATATATCTTTTCCTATTTTCAGTGAAAGATTAAGACACGGGCGTATTATAATCAAGGTTTCCATGATCGGCAATTATTACACGAAATGGAAAGAGAAACACCGGTATATATGGGAACAGGCTCATGGAAAAATCCCTGAAGGTATGATAATTATTTTTCTTGATAAAAACCGCCAAAACTGTGATCTTGAAAATCTTGCAATGGTAAGCAGGGCAGAGGAAATTTTTTTAAAACAATACGGGTTATACTCGAATAACAGAGAAGAAACTCTCGCCGGAATTGCCATTGTCAAGCATTCTGTAGCAATACATAACCAGCTTGAAAAGATGTTGGGTACAAAAAAACACAAACTGTTTAATCAAACGCGTTATGATAGGCGGAGGCGGGAAAGCAAGAAACGTTTGCAAATACCTAGCCTAACAAAGGACGGTCCGGCTTGCGGATTGGAGGGGGAGTAAAGCCATGGAAAAGAGAAAACGGGCGCCTTACCACACCTACACCCCGGAACAAATTGAGTTTCTCAAAGAGAAGGTTCCCGGACGCCGCTATGCCGAAGTCGCCGCGCTGTTCAACGAGCATTTTTGCCTCAAGCTAACCGAAAGACAAATTGAGGGTGTGGTTGCAAAATTAGGACTAAACGGTCATACCCCTAAAAAGTTAAAAGGCTGCCGCTCCGAGAACAGCATAAAAGCTCAATTTAAGCCGGGGTGTTTGCATCCGCTTTATAAGCCTTTAGGAACTGAAAAAAAAAGAGATGGATATACGATGATAAAAATCGCGGAACCTAACGTATGGGACTATAAACATAGACAACTTTGGGAAGCGGCAAACGGCCCTGTACCCAAGGGGCACATGGTAATTTTTGCCGATGGAAACATATCAAATCTGGAACTGAACAATCTGCTATTGGTTTCCAAAAGAGAGTTTGGGGTTATGAATTTAATGAGGCTTAGATTCTCCGACAAGGATTTGACCAAAACGGGCAAATTGGTTGCGGACCTTTATATGCTGGCCAGAAAACGTAAAGGCGAGCTAAAAGACCGCAAAAAACCACGAGCGCCTGACAAGGAGCGCAAACAATGGACAAATTAGACGAGGAAATACTTGATTTTGTGAAACGGTATTCGGACGAACATGGCTATCCTCCAACCCGGAGAGAAGTAGCCGCAGGTGTTAATAGGCCCTTAATGACGGTAGCAGACCACATAAAACGGCTTATTGGGAAGAATTTATTGCGGATGCGGGAAAAAGCGCCGCAAAAAGCGAGGAGTAAATAAAGAGCGATACATGAAAGACAATTTACCCTGGTTTACTCACGATAACGCCGCCGGGAGGGGCTATTATGACAAGTAATTTCAGAACATTCGTCATGAGCGAAACATTATTGAAACAAATAAATGCTTTGTCCGATGAATTGCAATTAAAATTTTACCGGGCAGTAGCAAATTATGGCATTCACGGCATTGAACCAGAATTTACCGGGCTTGAATTAGTCCTCTGGATACTCATGAAAGATTCAATAGGGCGAAAGAAAAAACGAACATCGGAGGCATAGAAATAAATGGCCAGAATAAGAAACACAAAACCGGAGTTTTATTCTCATGAAGAATTGAATGACTTGCAATCAAAGTATCCTGAATTAAACCCCATGCTTGTATTTTCCGGGTTATGGACACAATGCGAATATACCGGGGTTTTTTTGTGGAGCCCCAGGAAGTTAAAGCTGTCAATTCTACCCTTTGTCAATTACGATTTGGAGAAATCTCTCAAATTACTTGAACAGCACGGATTTATAAAACGTTTTGTAAAAGACGGAAAAGAATTCGGATATGTTTATAAATTTACAAAATATCAGGCAATTAGCGGGAGTGAAAGGGCGGCGGAATTAAAATATCCCATACCAACCGAAGACGATTTAAGCAAAATATACGAAAATACAAATGACAATACTATGACTGAACTGAGACAAGACCATGACAATACTATGACGGCGGACTTAGGACTTAGGACAAAGGACATAGGACAAATGACAAATGACTTAGGACAAAAGACGTTTACCGATTCTGACGAATCGGCGAAACCGCCTGAAATTAAAACATCATCTTCCCCACAAAAATCTGACAAACCGCCACCAAATATCAAGAAACCGCCTTTACTTGACAGAGATCCCGAAAACGACTATGAGCGTATCGAAAAGCAATGGCAGCTTGATTACCGCGATATATTCGGGGAATTGCCGGTTAGCCCTCCCTGGGGTGCGATCCGGGGCAGGTTAAAACAGCTTTTCAGGACCGTTACCGCGGATCAGATACTTTCTGCCCTTGAGAACGCGAAAACCGACCAATGGCTTGTTGACCACGGCTGGTCTTTAAAAACAATTCTTGCCGGGGAACAGTTATCAAAATTGCTTCACAAACCGGTAAAGGGTTATTTAGCCGCCGACGGCCCGGAAGACTGGCAAAACTTCGGGGTGGAGGATTAAACGGCTGAGTAAGATTTTTACTCGGCTTTGAGGAATTTTAAATATCGGGAGCAAAACCATGCTGAGAATAATCGAGCTCGAGGAACGGTACCTAAGCAGCGTACTGAACGGGGGGGAAATTCAGGACATAACCCTTTCCCAACATAACGAACAGATTCACCGGGAAGCGAAACGGCTCCGGGATATGGGGTTTGCGGAGATCCCGGAAGGTGTTATCTCCAATATCGGCCGCCTGAAAACCCTGAATACCGGGCACCTATGGGCGGAATATATCGCCGGCATGATTCGGGAGGAGCAGAAAAAGGGGAATATCAAGAAACTTCTGGAGACGGTCAAATACGGCTCCTCCGGGCAGATAATCGACACCATCCGGGAGGAGCTTGACCTGATTGCGGAAGAAAAGGGCATGAACGAAAAAATAAGCGCCGAAAAGCTCCGGGACACGGATTTCAAAAACACCCGGTTCATCATAGACGGCATAATACCGGTCGGCCTTACGCTCCTTATAGGTGCCCCGAAAATGGGCAAGACCTGGCTTACCCTGCTTATGGCCGAGCTTATGAGCGCCGGGCTCCCCTTATTCGGGCACCTGGTACGCAAAAGCACCGTGCTTTACTACACCCTGGAAGACAGCGTAAAGCGGTGCAAATACCGCCTGAACAAAATAGGGACCGCCTGGAGTCCTAATCTGTATTTTTGCGAGGCAGCGCGTACCGCCACCGACATAATAAACGGCATACGGGCCACCGGGGCGCAGGCGGTTTTCATCGACACTTTTATGGCGTTTAGCGACATAGAGGACAACAACAGCTATTCGGAGACCACAAGGAAAGTCAGGGAGCTCAAGCGGATAGCGGACACCATGGAAGTCGCCGTGATTCTGGTCCACCACGCACGGAAGGATTCCGGCGGCGGGGACTGGACCGAATCCGCCATCGGCTCCCAGGGCCTTACCGGCGCGGCGGACTGCATTATAAGCCTGAAACGCAAGCGGGGGGAGGATAAAGCCACCCTTTTGATAACGGGCCGGGATATAAGCGACAAACGTATCAACCTGTGGTGGAATGACGGGATATGGGAGAAATGCCGGACGGATTAAGCGTGCGTGAAATGCTGAATTTCAAGTATTTGCAGGCGGTTTACAGCCTGAATACTTTTTTTGGCTGTCATCTTGAACCGGAGGGGTATTTTGAAACCGGTAACGAAATCATATGCGCTCAAGTCATTAAGAAAGGAGGGGACATTGTGGATATGTACAAAGCCGGGGCGGACGCCCTGTATTGCGCCCTGCTGTCCGATCCCTTTACCGACAGGGATCTGTTCATAAAAACGGTGAATATACATATCCCGTTTTAGGAATGAGGCGGCGAAATGGATAAAACGGGCGGGAGGAGGGTGATTGCATCCAAAAGCCCCCAGGAGCGTTGAGGATTGCCCAGGACGGGCTTTTTACCAATGAGGCGAAGGGAATGATACCAAAAAGGTACGGCGTTCGTTGTAGGGCTATTATGGCGCAAATGCGCCAACTGACACTTTTCCAAAAAATCTTTGCTTTACCCCTTGACAGGCTGTAACTATTGGTGTATTGCTTATATAAGCTACCAGCGTTCCGCTTGCGGGAAAGAGCAGGCGAATCTGAAGAGCGCAGTTTTTGAAGTAAAGAATCACACCTCGGCGGGAAAGGCGGCTTATTATGCCGCATAAGGCTGCTTGTCCCTGCAAATACCCCGGATGTGTCCACACGACGCATACAGGCTATTGTGAAACTCATGCCCACTGGTATCAGCCCCCCGAAAGAGCCGTAGACACACGCCCGTCGGCGGCGGCCAGGGGGTATGATCAGGAATGGCAGGCAATCAGGGCCGCAGTCCTGAGAGACGCCGGCATACCGCCCGAGCTCCGGCCGCTGTATGACGTGCACCACACCCCCGAATATAACCCGCAGATAGACCCCGACCACAGGCATTATACACTTACCCCCCTCCTGCACGGCGAACATTCACGCGAAACGGGTGTGGCGAGGGGTAGGGGGGGCAAATCTCTGGGGAATTTTTCTGAAAACCGTAGGTGTCCCACAAACTTTTCCGCGATCAAAACAGGGGGGAAGGTAAAAAATGGCTAGACCGCGAAAACCCGCCGCCGCAAAAATAATCCAGGGGACGTTTCACAAGTACCGCAACCCCGAAAACGAGGCGCAATATTCCCTCCTGGATAAAATGCCCCCCGCCCCCAAAGAACTGAACAAGTACGGCAAGCGCTTATGGGAATACGGCGCGGAACTGGTGGGCGCCGGCGTTATCACGAAACCCGATATAATCGCCTTTGAAATCTGCTGCTCGCTTTACCAGCGGGCGATGACTTTACAGGAATTTGTTAACAAAGATGTTTTAGTAAACATCGAAGGCGAACACGGGGGGAGATCGGCCCAGGCGCAGCAGATGAACGCCGATTTCGCGGCCTGTACCAAAATGATGCAGGAGTTCGGATTGACGCCTTCAAGCCGCAACCGCTTCGGCGTGTCAAAGAAAAAAGAAGCTGACCCCGATACCGCGAAAATGAAGGAGCTGCTGGGTGTGTAAAAAAACATTTTTCATTCTGATTTTTTTTCTTGCGGGGAACCTGATTATGGCTGATTATACCGCCGAAAAATATATTTCCGACGTGAAGGCGGGGCGCGCGGTCGTTTGCAGGTGGGCAAAACTCGCGGTCATGCGGCACGTCGGCGATATGAAGCGCGTAGGAAAAAAAGAATTCCCGTATCACTTTGACGCCGGCGCCGCAAAACGGGCCATAGATTTTATCCAGCTGCTTGAGCATACGAAGGG
>JAISQR010000339.1 GCA_031274035.1 Treponema sp.
CCATTACAACCTATACGATTGAACGCGCCTTCAGCCGGCATGGATATAATGTGCTCGTATGCAATACCGGGGGCGAACTGAAGGAAACCCGGCGTTATATGCGTGATATGGTTCAGCGGCAGGTAGACGGCGTGGTACTGGTAGGTTCGGTATTCAACGAACTGGGGAAGGATGCCGAGGTGGCATCGGATCTGAAAGGGCTGCCGGTAGTTATCGCCAACGGAAAACTGGCTCTGCCGAATTCCTATTCAATATTGGTCGATGATTTGCTGGGTGTGGGATTGGCGGTGGAACATCTGGCGCAAAAGGGCCACCGGGATATGGTGTATGTAAAGGACCTGGATACCAGCAGCGCTAAAATAAAGATGAAAGGCTTTATCCGGGCTATGGAAAAACTGAATATCCGGGATAATAAAGAGCGGGTACTGCATACCGCCTACGGCCTGGAGGGGGGCCGGGACGCTGCCGGGCGTATCTTGGCGCTGGATAAAAGACCAACCGCAGTGGTATGTGGTGAAGACTTAACCGCTGTGGGGTTAATGAAGACCCTGATCCACGCCGGCTTATCCGTTCCCCAGGATATGGCCGTTACCGGCTATAATAACTCGGAATACAGCCTGATTTGTTGCCCGGAATTAACCTCTGTGGATAACAAGGGGGAGATGAGCGCTTTGCTCAGCGTACAGCTTCTGGAAAGCCTAATAAACGGCGGGAACGCCTTTTCCTCCATGAGTATCCAGCCCGAATTGGTGATACGGCAAAGCACCTGATCCCCCAGAACAGGGGCCGATTTGATAGAAAACCGGGCAATAATGAAAGCGCTATCATAAAACGATCGAATCCAGCCCGTATTTTGATGCGCGGTTGATTGTCCGCTTTTAGACGACAGAATGAAAAATGTTGAAAATGGTGCCTTTTTATAGAAAAATAACGCTGTTTACTGCGGTCAATGCGTTTGAACGCAGCCGAATATGGCAGCTATTTCAGATTCTTTTAAATTTTTCAAAATTTTTGTTGACAAACCTTGAATCTATGGTATTCTATACAAGAAAGCGCTTTCATAGATTCTTACTTGCAGCAAAAGATGGACTTCCAGGAAAAATTAATGAAGAGAGGAGTGGCAAATGCTCATTCTTACGACTCTCGAACAATGCGGACGGTTTCCCGAGGAGCGGATGGCGCGGGCCTTCCAATTTTTACAGGAGACCGACCTCTTATCTCTGACCTCGGGAACCACCGTCCCTATCGAAGGCGATGATGTTTTTGCCCAGGTACAGTCCTATACTACCCTTGACGCGGGGCTGGCGCGGTTTGAGACCCACGACCGTCACTATGATCTGCACTATATGCTGGAAGGCTGTGAATACTTCTACTGCACAAAACGCAGCGGGCTTATCCCGGAGACCGGGTATGATCAGGAAAAGGATATTACCTTTTACCGTGATCCTCCCCATGATGGACGTATTCTGCTGATACATGGGGACATGGTTCTTGTGGCACCGGATGATGCCCACAAGCCTCGCTGTACCGTGGAAAGCCCCGTGATTGTAAAAAAGATAGTGATAAAGGTAACGGCATGAAGCAAAGATCAGGTCAGAGAAACATTTATGGCGAGTTTCGCCTAAAAAAACAGACTGTAAGGAAGGACGTTATGCAAAACAAACAGTTTTCAAGAGGAATTATCGGCGCATTGCTGGTAATGGGAATGGTTTTCGCGGGCTGCGAAAAGGGAACAAAAAGCGGTGATACGGTGGAAAAAGCGGGAGGAGTCTGGAAGCCTCAAGGCACCGTTACTATTTACTGCCCGTCGGCGGCGGGCGGTTCCACCGATTATTGCAATCGCGCTATGGCGCAGGCATTGAGCGACTATTGGGGGTCCCCGGTACAGGTAATTAACCAGACCGGCGGTTCCGGCGGGGTTGCGGCGGGAACGGTTTGGAACGCTGAACGAAACGGCCTGCATTTATTTGGAGTTTCCGAAACGGTGTTTTCCCAGCGCAGCCTCGGTGTTTTTGATCAGCCGCCTACAGCATGGGATCTTATGCCTATTCTCAATACCGTCGCGGTACTTAGCGTCGCGCCGAACAGTCCCTATAAAACCATTGAGGATCTCATCGCCGCGGCCAAAACTAAGCGGATCAACATGGCTTCAGGAACCATCGGCGCGGTTTGGACCTTAAAGGCTGTCGCCTTTGAAAAGGCCGCGGGTATTAAATTCAATCATTTGTATTACGAAGGAAGCGTACCTAGTCAGACGGCCGCCATGTCCGGCGAGGTTAACGTGGTGGTTACCGGCCTTGCCGAACAGCAGGATTATTTAAAGGCGGGTAGACTTGTCCCCCTGGCTGTGATAGAGACATCCCCGGTTGCTATGGAAGGAATTGGAACCATCAGGGCCGTCTCCGACGCGGTTCCTGCTTTTGCCGAGCTTCCCCAGCCTATACAGTGTATTGGCATTGCCCTTCCCTCTGACAGCCCCCAGGAAATTCGCGATGCTTATCAAGCGGCCTTTATTGCCGCCATGCAGAGCAAAACCATCAAGGATGCCATTGCGGCCCGGGGATTCAATACCTTGGGACAGTACGGAGCCGAGGCTCAGGAAATCGCGGTGGAACAGGAAAAGATCTATTCATGGGCTTTATTTGATGCCGGACAAGCGCCTAATGAACCATCCCAATTTGGTATTGAGCGTCCATAGCCCATTATGAAAAAAAAATATGACCAGGAAGGCCCAAAAGAAATTTTTGAGCCTTCCGGCGGTGAATATACCGCCGATAAAAAATACCGGGAAAGGCAATTCAATTTTTGGGGAAGTTTAGGTTTACTCGTTTTTGCACTTGCTTATGTTATCGCAAGCTTAAAAATCGGCACCATTTCAACCGCGAAATGGTACGAGTCCCCGAGCCTTTTTCCGGTTATTATTGGAGTATGCCTTGTGATCTTTTGTGGGGCATATATGATACAGAATATCGGCGGGAGAATCATAAACGCTGATGATCGCAGGCGCATTACCGGCTATTTAAAAAGTCCGATATTTTTTCGCCTGACTGTTTCGATCGGTTTATTGGCGATTTATATTTTTGTTCTGCTGGGGCTGCGTATCGGTTCATTTAAATTACCCTACGAAGCGGCTACCTTTATGTATCTCTTCACCAGTATGCTGATTTTCCGCACCAAAAAATATGCTCTTTGGAAAATATGCCTTATTTCACTTTTGGTTTCGGTAATTGTCGGCCTTAGCTTTGGCAAAGGCGCCAAGATACCGCTTCCATAATAAGGGAGATGTAAGATGAATACTTTGATAACGATGATCCGATCATTAGGTCAACTCATAACGCCTGTCAATATAATGATGCTCTCCCTGAGTACAGTTGGCGGGATTCTTATAGGCGCACTTCCGGGGCTTTCCGCGACCATGGGCATTGCTCTGCTGGCGGGACTCACCTTTACACTGTCGAAGGATGTGGCTTTGATCGTCCTTATGGGAATCTATGTTGGCGGCATATATGGCGGTTCGATTTCCGCGATTCTCGTGGGGATACCCGGTACCGGAAGTGCCGCCGCCACCGTTCTGGACGGACACCCCCTGGCGAAACAGGGCTTTGGACGGGAAGTGCTTTCGACAGCTACCATAGCATCGGTTATTGGTACGGCCTTCGGGATGCTCTGTCTTATGCTGCTTACTCCGTTCTTGCAGATGGCGGCCCTCAAATTCGCTTCCCACGAATTTGCCCTGCTGGCTATCTTCGGTGTTACCATCTGCGGCAGCCTGACAGTCGGTGGAAATGGGGGTGCCTTAAAAGGCTGGATAGCCGGATTTTTCGGACTCGCCCTGGCTATGGTTGGCTATGAGCAGTTATACAGCGTTCCCCGTTTTACTTACGGACAAGTACAGCTATACAATGGTATCGCCTTTGTTCCGGCCATGATAGGTTTATTCGGCCTTCCCAATATCTTTGAGAATTTATCAAAGATCGCAAGCACCGGTACGGTTGCGATAAGCAATGAGCGGAAGATGCATATCAGTATCTTTGGAATGCTGAGAAAAAATCTTGTCAATATCCTGCGTTCCGGTGCAATCGGCACCGCCATCGGTGCGATTCCCGGAGTTGGGGAAGATGTCGCGGCATGGCTGTCCTACGATACCGCACGGAGAAATTCCAGAGAACAGGAAAAATTCGGCAAAGGCAGTTTTGAGGGGGTTATATCCGCCGAGTGTGCGAATAACGCTGCCATTGGCGGTGCGCTTATTCCCCTGCTCAGTCTCGCCATTCCCGGTTCCCCGCCGACAGCGGTTCTGTTGGGCGCTCTCCAGCTTCATGGTATCAGGCCCGGCCCGCTTTTAACCTTTGAGTTTCCCGACTTCATCCCTTATATGGCGGCGCTCCTGTTACTGGCTACCATCTGTATGCGCGTTTTCGGTTGGCTGATCTGCCAGATCGCCCCCCAAATCTTAAAGATTCCTTTTTTCATTCTCATGCCGATTGTAGCGGTTCTTTCTATCATCGGCTCCTATGCCCTCAATGTGAACCGCTTCGATTTAGTGATCATGTTTGTATTCGGTATCGTCGGCTTTATCTTCACGAAACTGGAAATCCCCGCAGCACCCATTGTGCTGGGGCTGATTCTCGGCAGCATGGCGGATTCCAATTTCCGCCGCGCATTACAGGCTTCGGAGGGAAATTTTCTCCCCTTCGTAACGCGGCCTATCTCCCTGATCATCATTTTTCTCTTATTGTTCACCATGATAAGCCAGACCGGTTTTTATAAGAATCTGAAGAGGAAAAAACATGAA
>JAISQR010000364.1 GCA_031274035.1 Treponema sp.
TTGCATATTCATGCAAAAAATCCCGATCAATGGGCATGCTTTCGGAGTTTGTAAG
Source organism: Treponema sp. (assembly GCA_031274035.1). Taxonomy (GTDB): domain Bacteria; phylum Spirochaetota; class Spirochaetia; order Treponematales; family Breznakiellaceae; genus JAISNI01. The sequence goes on from JAISQR010000364.1 coordinate 56, forward strand.
GTATAAATATTCATGTTTATGAATATTTATACCATTTTATGCGCGAAGCGCAACAAACTCCTAGGTTCCTTTGCGGTAAAATTTCTTCGTTCTTAAGTTATGGGTCAAGATTAGCGTAAGCCGCAAAGTATTGAAGATTTTTTCTTGCAATATTTGCGTATACGGGGGAGCAAATCCCCCGTACCCCCAGTTTTACACGCCAAGAGGCGGGGTATTAAACCCATGCGCGTTTACTTACCCAAGAAGAATAACCACAGACCGCACTGACCGCACGGACAGATAGAGAGAACAACGATAAAATAGCGTTTTCATCTATCTTTTCTCACAAACAGATGAAGAATTCAGGTGTAAATTCTGAATATCGAAGCAAAAGTCCGTGTTTTCCGTGAGGTCCGTGGTTATAAAATTCTAAGTAAACGCATATGGGTATTAAACCCGAGGGAAATTTAATCATTCTTCTTCGCCTTCGCGGTTAAAAATTTTCCTGGTAAATTTTTCGTATATCCGACGCTTTAGTGTAATCAGACCGCCGCCCTCTTTTCCCGGACATCCCCAAAATCCGGCATTTTGCAAACGACTCATCAAGCTCTACAACGATGCCCGGTAAGTTCCCAAAAAGTGAAAATCTTTGGTTTTGACCTTGAGTTCATCTACTACCTGCTCAAAAAGCTCTTCGGTTTGAGGAATGATTACATCAACGTAGAACATATACTCCCAGGGCTGGCCCTGTATAGGCCGCGATTCCAGTTTGGAAAGGTTGATGCCGCGTTCGCTTAAAATTTTAAGACAGACAAAGAGACTGCCGGGTTCATCGGGAACGGAGAACACAAGGCTTGCCTTGTTGGGTTTGTCCGAGCCGAGGCTTGGCGGAACCGGCGCCCGCTCTCCAATACGCCGCGAGATGATGACAAAACGGGTGTAGTTAAGGGGGTTGGTTTCTATACCTTCCCGCAGCACCTTTAAATTGAAGGCTCTGGCCGCGGCCTCGGCGGCAATGGCCGCTACCTTGACGGCGCCTTCGCGGGCTATAGACGCTACCGCCGCGGCGGTATTATTGCAGGGCTCCAGGGTCCAATCGGGATGCCTGTTCAGGAATTCCCTGCATTGGGCAAAACCCTGGGGATGACTGCGGACTATGTTGATAGAGTCTATGTCTGCCCTTTCATGGGCAATGAGGCAGTGCCTAACCCTCAGTTTAAGTTCCCCTACAATGGATATATCAGGGTAACGCAGGAAGAGGTCATAGTTTTCATGCACTGAACCCGCCAGGCTGTTCTCCACGGGGACAACGCCCGCAATAGCCGACCCGTCAAGGACCGCGTCAAAAACAGCGGGAAAGTCTGAAACGGCAAGCCGCGGGGCGTCGTCCCCAAAGGCGCGCATCAGCGCCTGTTCCGCAAATGCGCCGCGTTCCCCGGAAAAGGCAATCCTGCCGGCCTTACCGTCGGCTGCTTCGGACCCGGCCTCCAGGCTGCCTCCATCCCCCTGGCCGGCTTGTCCGGTCCGCGCCCTGTCCGCTGTCCAGTGGTGCGGGCGGGGGGTACGCAACAGTTCCTTCCCTACTACCGGGGACAGGGCTTCAATGTCCCGCATCAGCTTCTCAAACTGCTCAGGGTACAGAGACTGGGGGCCGTCGGAAAGGGCCTCGTCCGGCCTGGGGTGAACCTCTAGGGTAAGGCCGGCAGCGCCCGCTGCGATAGCGGCCAGGGCCGCGGGCGCTACTTTGGCGCGTATGCCTACGGCGTGGCTTGGATCGACAATCACCGGCAGGTGGGAGAGTTCCTTGACCACCGGAATGGCGGATATGTCCAGGGTATTGCGGGTATAGGTTTCAAAGGTGCGTATACCCCGCTCGCAGAGAACCACATCCTTTGTGCCCGACGCAAGGAGGTATTCCGCCGAAAGAAGCCATTCTTCAATAGTCGCGGAAGGCCCGCGTTTTAAAAGTACCGGCTTGCCGAGGGAACCTACCTTTTTAAGAAGTTCATAGTTCTGCATATTCCGTGCGCCTATCTGGAACATATCGATCAGATCCTTCATCTGAACCGCCAGATCCGGCGATACAACCTCGGTAACAGTAGGCATACCGTTAGCCTCGCCTGCCGCCTTCATATACTCAAGCCCCTGCATACCCAGGCCCTGGAAGGAATAGGGGCTGGTACGGGGCTTATACGCGCCGCCCCGCAGCATAACCGCGCCGGATTCCCGCACAAGGGCCGCGGTTTCCATTATCTGTTCCCTGCTTTCCACGGCGCATGGTCCGGCAATTACCGTAATGCGGGAGCCGCCGATTTTTACACCCATCTGCGAAGCGGAAGCGCCGACGGTAACAATGGTATCCTCGCTTCTGGTTTCGCGGGACGCAAGCTCGTAGGGTTTGGAGGTAGCCGCTACCCGCTCTACACCCGGCAGTATAGAAAGTTCATGTATATCTACGACACCTTTCCCCGAAGCCCCAATTATCGCGTCATCTCCAAAGGATTGCTCACGGACGCTGAAACCCCTATCATGCAAATAGATACGCACCATCTCTTTATCATGCGTAGAAATTCCCTTGGACAATACTACAATCATGTATATACCTCATTTAAAATTTCATTTATAGAAGTTGAGTTATCCGCAATACTGAATCTTTTGCAAATATCTCCAGGGAGTATTATCCATAAAATACTGAAAAAAAGATAGTATGAACCTTGGCGGCTCAATTTCAAAACAAACTGCCAAAACAGCCCTCAAAACCCGGATAGGCAGCCGGACAGTTAATGTAGTATAATTTTACTGATATGAAAATTCTAAGACAACTCGGCGTGCTTTTTATCATCTGTTTTACCGCCCAGATCATCCATAGCGTTTTACCCCTCGACTTTCCTGCCGGCATTATCGGCCTTATCATGCTGCTCCTCTTGCTGATAAGCGGCTTGCTGCGGACCGAACATATAGCGGAACCGGCGAATTTCCTGCTTGCCAACCTGTCCTTTTTCTTTATTCCGGCGACGGTTAGGGTGATAAATTACCTGGCCGTTCTTAAAAATACCGCGATACAGATTATGCTTATCTGCGTCATTACAACTATTGTTACCTTCGCGGTAACAGCCCTCAGCGTTACATTCACCATGAAATTGTTAAGAAGGAAGGATCATGCCGGAACTGTATAATGAACCGGTTTTCGGCATAGCATTGAGTCTGGCCGCATTCTGGATCGGCGGCGAAATACAGAAACGTACCAGACTTATCATCTGCAACCCCCTGCTTATTGCGATTGCACTGGTGATCGCCGTGCTGCTTGTCTTCCGCATACCCTACGATTATTACTATGCGGGCGGGGCGGTTATAGATGTATTCCTTGTGCCGGCTACTGTGTGCATCGCCCTTTCAATTCACACAAAGATCGACATACTCAAAAAAAACTGGCTGCCTATTCTTGCGGGCTGCATTGCAGGATCGCTTGCCTCTATGCTCTGTGTTTACGGTCTTTGCAGGCTCTTCAATCTTGATGAAGAGATACTCCGCTCTATGCTTCCAAAATCCGTAACCACGCCTATTGCCCTCGGTATTTCGGAGGGTAATTCCGGTATCGCCTCGATTACGGTACTCTCCGTTCTCTTTTCAGGCATTACCGGCAATGTGCTTGCCCCCGCTCTGATTAAATGCCTCCGCATAAAGGACCCAATTGCCGCGGGCCTCAGCATAGGCGCGTGCAGCCATGCCATAGGCACATCCAAGGCGCTGGAAATCGGTGAAACCGAAGGCGCCATGAGCGGGCTTGCCATAGGCGTCTGCGGCATCATCACCGTGATACTTTCGTTGTTTATTTACAAGATGATCTAAGAGCTTCTTTTTACCCCCATAGCCCGCATTGCGTTGAGAATAGCGATAAGCGCGACGCCGACATCGCCGAATATGGCTTCCCAGATACCGGCTTTACCCAGGGCGCCGAGTGTAAGGATAAGGGCCTTTACCCCCAGGGCAAAGACTATGTTCTGTATAACGATGCTTCTGGTCTTCCGCGCAATTTCCATAGCCTGCACCAGCTTGGAAGGCTCGTCGGTCATCAGCACCACATCGGCGGCTTCTATTGCCGCATCGGAACCTACGCCGCCCATAGCAACGCCTATATCGCTGCGGGCCAAACTGGGCGCGTCGTTGATGCCGTCGCCTACAAACACGATCTTCCCCCCGCCTGCCCCGCCTATCTTCTCAAGAAGCCTTACCTTGTCCTGGGGCAGCAGTTCCGCGTATACCTGGTCCACACCGGCATCCTTCCCCACGGCTTCCGCAGCGGCGAGGGAATCGCCTGAGAGCATCGCGACGGTCTTGACGCCCAGCTCTTTAATCCCCCTTATCGCCGCCCTGCTATCCGGTTTTATCTCGTCAGAGATAACAATGCTTCCGGCTAAGACCCCGTCAACCGCGACATAGACCGCTGTTCCAGCCGCCTGGGTTTTCCGCGGGACCGCGGCAATACCTTCACGGGCCATCAACCGGTCATTTCCCGCAAGGATGGTACTGCCGTCAAAGCGCACCCTCATGCCCTGCCCCGCAAGCTCTTCCGCATCCGTTATACGCAGGGGATCGGCTGCCTTACCGTAGGCGTTTTGTATGGAAAGGGCTATAGGATGATTGGAAATACTTTCCGCATACGCGGCATACATAAGGATATCATCTTCCGTAAAGGGGGGATTACTTTCAATCTTCGTTACCTTGAATATGCCTTTACTGAGGGTTCCGGTCTTATCAAACACAACCGTATCGACCTTACCGAGCGCGTCAAGATAGTTGCTCCCCTTAACAAGAATACCCTGCCGGGACGCGGCGCCTATCCCGCCAAAGAAACTGAGCGGAACTGAAATTACAAGGGCGCAGGGACAGGATACCACGAGGAATACCAATGCCCGGTATATCCAGGCTGAAAACTGGGCGCCTGGAATAATAAGCGGCGGCAGCAGCGCCAGCGCCAGCGCCGCGCAGACTACGGCAGGCGTATAATACCGTGAAAACTTTGTGATAAATTTCTCCGTTACGGATTTCTTGCTCCCCGCGTTCTGCACAAGATCGAGGATCTTTGACACCGTAGATTCCCCAAAGGGTTTTGTTACCCTGATGACAAGAAGGCCGTTTTTATTGATCGAACCGGAGAGCGCCTCGCTGCCGCTTTCTACATCACGGGGAAGAGCCTCGCCGGTTAAGGCGGAAGTGTCCAGGGAGGATACACCCTCGACAATCGTCCCGTCCAGGGGGATTTTTTCACCGGGCTTAACGACGATAAGATCGCCTACGGCAACCTCTTCAGGGCTTACCGTGCGGATCGTGTCCCCTGTTTTAAGATTAGCCGATTCCGGCCTTATATCCATAAGCGCGGTAATGGAAGCGCGGGAACGGCCTACGGCATAATCCTGAAAGGCTTCGCCTATCTGATAGAAGAGCATCACCGCGACGGCCTCCGGGTATTCGCCTATGGCAAACGCCCCTATAGTGGCAAGGCTCATCAGAAAATTTTCGTCAAAAATCTGTCCTTTAAGGATATTCTTCAACGCCCTCCAGAGCACCTCCCCGCCTATAAGAAAGTAACTCAGCAGGAAAAGGACAAGGGGGATAGGCGCGGGGAAATTAAGCGCCAGAGCCGCCGCAAAAACAAGAACCCCAAGCGCTATGCCCGCCTGCAACGGCGAAGGCCGGAAACCGGGTTTCAATCCGGTTTCCGGCTTATCTTTCTTCAAAGTCTGTTTCCGGCTCTTCTCGTTTATAACGATGCCGGTATCGTACCCCTGAATAATCGAAAGAGCCTCGCCGGGAAAAGGTGTGATACGCTCCTGCTTTTCAAATTCGATAGTAAGGGTTTTTGAGATAAAATTGACCGCAACCGCACTGATCCCTTCCAGCTTGCCTATATCCTTTTCAATTTTCTGGGCGCAAACGGGGCAGCACAGGCCGTCCAGGGTATATTCCCTTTTTAGTACAGTTTCCATAACCAGTTACCTCCATTGCTTGTCAAACCGAACAAACTCACCGGCCCTTTACTCGCCGACATGCAGCAAGCCCTGGGCAAAAATCGTCTTTACGTGATCATCATCCAATGAATAGTAAACTATCTTTCCCTCGCGCCGGAATTTGACCAGTTTAGTCTGCCTAAGCGACCTTAACTGATGAGAAATAGCGGACTTTGTCATCCCCAGAAGCGCCGCAATATCGCAGACGCACATCTCCGCATTGAGGAGCGCGCTGATAATCTTTACCCTTGTTGAATCCCCGAACATTTTGAAGAGATCCGCCAAATTGAAAAGTATCTCTTCATCGGGCATCTTTGTCCTGACTTCGGCGACGACAGACTCGTGGATAAAATTATTTTCACACACATCGTTCTGTTCCGCCCTGTCAAAATCCTTGTCTTTCATAAAAGAACCTCATTGAACAATTGAACATATATTCAACTATACTGAAAAAAAAATATCCCGTCAAGGGAATTTTACAAAAAAATAGCAATCGGGGAAAAGAAATACGGCCGCATATAATCATTCCAGCGGGCCATAGAACAACAGTACGGGCGGCTTTTGATGATGCCTAGGAGTTTGTGGGGCTTTGCCCAAAAATCGTATAAATTTGCAATTTATTGCAAATTTATACCTTGCAAACTCCCAAAGGAGCCACGTTAATCGGAATTTTTGCATAAATATGCAAA
>JAISQR010000365.1 GCA_031274035.1 Treponema sp.
AAAACGCTTGTCGCAAAAGCGGAAAAGCGGCGTTTTGCGGCTCAAGGTTTCCGTGTGAAGCGTCAAAAACTGCTCAAGGAAATTATAAAGCGGGGAGCGGTTTTCGTGCGCCATGGGGCCAACCGCGATATTTACGAAAATCCGCAAAAAAAACGTTTCTACTCAAATCCCCCGCCATGCCGATATTAACGAAATAGTCGCAAAAGCGATCATCAAGTTTTTTTCCTGAAACATAAAAGGCGCCCAGCCGCTCCCTAAACCCGCAGGTAACGCAGCGGTGACAGTCGCCTTTTCGCAAAGCGAGGCCGCCGCCCGTCCTCATCGTAAGTCTGGTAGATAAAATAGGTAATCCTCCTGCTTTCCGGGGGTATTTGATTATTCATAAATATTCATGTTTATGAATATTTATACCATTTTATGCGCGAAGCGCAACAAACTCCTAGACATACCGGCCCAGGAACGATACAGTCTAACTATGAACCAGTACTTTATTGAAGGCGGTTTTCCGATCGGCGGCGTCATCAGGGCAAGCGGAAACAAGAATGCGGCGCTGCCCTGTATAGCCGCGGCGCTTTTAACGGATGAGCCTGTCGTGCTGCGCAATATACCGGACATAGAAGACGTACAGGTTATGCTGGATATCTATCGATCCCTCGGAGGTGAAGTTGAGGCACTGGGATCCGGCGCCTATCGTATGATCCTCCGTGATATTAAATACCCCGAAGTTCCGGCGGAACAGGCACGGAAGATGAGGGCCTCTATCCTCTTTGCGGGCCCCCTCTTGGCGCGTACCGGCAAGGCGGTTCTGCCTCCGCCGGGCGGCGACGTTATAGGACGCAGGCGGCTGGACACGCACTTCCTCGCGCTCACCGAACTGGGCGCGGAGGTAACGGCGGATGATACCTTTGTATTCAGTGCGGCCTGCCTCAAAGGGGCCGACATCTTCCTGGATGAAGCCTCAGTAACCGCTACGGAAAACGCGGTGATGGCGGCAGTTACCGCGGAAGGCGAAACTATCCTTACCAATGCCGCAAGCGAGCCCCACGTACAGGATCTTTGTTGTATGCTCAAGGCTATGGGCGCTCAGATAGAGGGAATAGGCTCCAACATCTTGCGGATTAAGGCCGTGCGGAAGCTGTCCGGCTGCGATTTTAAGATAGGCGCCGATTTTATGGAGGTAGGTTCCTTTATAGGTCTGGCAGCCGCTACCCATGGGGAACTTACTATAGAAGGTACGGAGCTACGGGACCTCCGGCCTGCGAAGATAGCCTTCGGCAAATTGGGTATAGTTTGGCAGCACGAGGGGACGGCGCTCCATGTTCCCGCCGAACAGGAAATGGCGGTAAACTGCGATCTTGGCGGAATGATCCCAAAGATAGACGATGCGCCCTGGCCGGGCTTTCCGCCTGATCTTACCAGTATCATAACGGTCGTGGCCACCCAAGTTTCCGGCACGGTACTTATCCACGAGAAGATGTTTGAATCGCGCATGTTCTTCGTGGATAAGCTCATCGCAATGGGCGCCCGTATAGTGCTCTGCGATCCGCACCGCGCCGTTGTTTCAGGCCCGTCCAGACTTGCCGGATCCGAACTCCATAGCCCCGATGTACGGGCGGGTATGGCAATGGTTATCGCTGCCATGTGCGCCGAAGGGAAAAGCGTTATACGCAATGTTTATCAGATTGAACGCGGTTACGAAAACCTCGTTAAACGGCTTTCTTCCCTGGGGGCAAGGATACGGCGGGAAGAATGAAAAAACAGCAGGGCAGCCCTGCTTTATAACAGGAGGTTAAGAAATGCAGTGTTATACTAGGGAAGTTCCCCTTGATTATGAAAAAGCCGGATTGTTCAGGCCCGGGAAAGAGGCCGGATTAAAGGTCTATCTTCCAGATATTATCCCCGGTTCCATAAATACGCCGGAGCGGCCCCTGGTCGTACTCTGTCCGGGAGGCGGCTATCATTTTGTATCGCCCAGGGAGGCGGAGCCGGTCGCGTTGCAATTCCTTGCGGCAAATATTGCGGTCGTGGAATTGACCTATTCGGTAAAACCGGCGCTCTTTCCGGTAAGCCTCTTTGAACTGGCCGCTACGGTACGCTGGGCAAGGGAAAATGCCGCCGGTTTAGGGGTAAGCCCATCCAGGATTATTGTTTGCGGTTTCTCCGCGGGCGGCCATCTTACCGCAAGCCTCTGCGTGTACTGGAACGGCGGCCTTCTTTGCAAAGGCTTAGGCTGTACTGCCGAAGCCTTTAAACCTGACGGGGCCGTACTTTGCTATCCGGTTATCAGCGGGGAAAAGGCCATAAGGCACCAAGGTTCCCTTGAAAACCTCTACGGCCAGGATTTCAGCGCCGAAGATGAACATGCCTTTTCCCTGGAAAAGCATGCAGGACCGCACTGCCCTCCGGCCTTTATTTGGCATACCGCAACGGACGAGGCGGTGCCGGTGGAAAATTCCCTTGCCTTTGCCGCGGCATTGAGTAGACACAAGGCGCCCTTTGAACTGCATGTTTTCCCCCAGGGCGCCCACGGCCTTTCTCTGGCTAACCGCTCCGTAGGTATAGAGGAAAGCCCTGAAATGGCAGGTCTTCGGCATTGGCCGGAACTGGCGGTTGACTGGATTAAAGGGCTTCACCAAAGCCCCGCAAACTCTTAGCTGAATAATTACAATATTTTTGTGGTTTTGCCGGATTTCTTTTCAAGAAAATTTTTATCGATTTATATGGATTTTTCTTAAAATTCACTTGATCTTTTTTTTTTTTTTTGCTAATGTTTATATGCTGGTTTTTATATCTTAAAGTAGTTTTGCCGTATAATGCGGTTTTAAAAGGAGTAATGTTAGTACATGCCTACCATTAATCAGTTGGTTCGTTTCGGAAGGCAGCAGGTTGGATCCAAGACAAAGTCTCCGGCTCTTCAATCTTGTCCTCAAAAACGTGGTGTTTGTACACGTGTAATGACGGTAACACCTAAGAAGCCGAATTCCGCCTTGCGTAAGGTGGCTCGTGTGCGGCTTTCCCATGGTACAGAGGTAACCGCTTATATTCCCGGTATTGGGCATAACCTACAGGAACATTCCGTTGTTCTGGTCCGCGGGGGGCGTGTTAAGGATCTTCCCGGTGTACGTTATCATATTATCCGTGGAGCGAAGGATACCTTGGGCGTAGGGGATCGTAAACGGAGCAGATCGAAGTACGGCGCTAAAAGGCCGAAGGCGTAATCGGAGGAAGAAAAAAAGCATGGGACGCAAAAAAAAGACAGTGGATAGAGGAATATCTCCCGATCCTAAATACAATAGTGTAGTAATTTCAAAATTTGTCAATCGAATGATGTGGGAGGGCAAACGTTCTATCGGTCTGCGTATCGTCCATAAGGCTTTAGGCATACTCCAGACAAAAGTTGAGAAGGAACCTCTGGAGGTTTTTCTTAAAGCGATAGATAACGTTAAACCGAATGTCGAGGTTAAATCCCGTAGGGTCGGCGGCGCAACCTATCAGGTGCCGGTGGAAATTCGTGAATCCCGCCGCGAGGCTCTGGGAATGCGGTGGATTATCAATGCAGCCCGTGCCCGGTCCGGTCATGGTATGAATGAACGTCTGGCTGCCGAACTTATGGATGCGTATAATAATACGGGTACTGCTATTAAAAAGAAGGATGATACCCATAAAATGGCGGAAGCCAATAAAGCCTTTGCCCATTACCGTTGGTAAAAAATAAAAAAAGTTTTAAAAAGTACTTGCAAAAGTTTTTAAAACATTTTATACTAGGTTAGTTTTTTAGAGTATGTGATAGTGAATCTTAGAAAGATTCATTTGTTTTTTGAAAATGATATCCGATTGTAAACCGGATATAAACCGTGCTTTGCGGTGAATAAGGAGAAAGTTAATAGCGCTTGTTCACCGTAGTGCGGATGTTTCGGGAATCCAAACCGATCATCGAAAATGGTGAATTATAATGGATGTATATTCGTTGTAATTCTATATTTATGCGTAGCAAGAAGATGAGATAGGTGGAGCGGAACAGTAAGTGTCTGACGCTTTGTATTATGTAGAGGCGATCTATATTACTGTTTGTATTATCCTTCCTTTCTTTATCATTCACTTACAGTATAAATGCTTTTTCGGAATTCGATAGTTAATTGGTATTGCGGGTGTGCATTATTGATTTGCCGGTTAATAGCCGTTTTCCACGGATTTTTATTAGGGGTCGGTACTGTAAGGCTGTACCGAAGAATTTTTATAGAGAATTTATATTTTGTGTGCCCAAAAAGAGTAAGGAGGACACGTAAATGGCTAAGGATAAGTTCAATAGAACAAAAGTCCACATGAATGTCGGGACCATCGGCCACGTCGACCATGGAAAAACCACCCTTTCAGCCGCGATCACTATGTATTGCGGCAAGAAGTACGGCGATAAGGTAATGAAGTTTGATGATATCGATAATGCGCCGGAAGAAAGGGCAAGAGGTATAACTATAAATACCCGGCACCTCGAATACCAATCGGAGAATCGCCACTATGCTCACATTGACTGTCCGGGACATGCCGATTACATTAAGAATATGATTACAGGCGCCGCCCAGATGGACGGTGCAATTCTGGTTGTTTCTGCGCCCGATTCAGTCATGCCTCAGACCCGTGAGCATATCATTCTTGCCCGTCAGGTCGGCGTCCCCAATATGATAGTATTTCTTAATAAGGTCGATCTGCTGGAAGATAAGGATCTTCTTGAACTTGTTGAGGAAGAGATCAAGGATGTACTTAATGCCAATGGTTTTAAAGGGGATGAGATTCCTATTATTAAAGGGTCCGCTTTCCAGACAATGTCCGATCTTTCAGCAATGAGTCCTAATGACGATTTCCCTGCTTCTTCCGCATGTATTGAAGAATTGCTTACAGCAATGGATAGCTATTTCCCCGATCCGATCCGTGATGACGCCAAGCCGTTTATTATGCCGATTGAAGACGTATTTACTATTTCCGGCCGCGGAACAGTAGTTACCGGTAAAGTTGAACGGGGCATCCTCAAACTCAACGAGGAAGCTGAAATAGTCGGTATCCGGCCCACCAAGAAGACGGTTGTAACCGGCATTGAGATGTTTAACAAATTGCTTGACGAGGGACAGGCTGGGGATAATATCGGCGCACTCCTTCGCGGTATAGACAAGAAGGAGGTTGAGCGCGGGCAGGTTCTTGCCAAGCCCGGTTCGATTACCCCCCACAGCAAATTTAAAGGTCAAATATACTGTTTGTCCCAGACGGAAGGCGGACGGCATAGCCCCTTCTTCACTGGATATAGACCACAGTTTTATTTTCGCACGACGGATATTACCGGAACGGTAAAATTGCCCGAAGGTAAAGAAATGGTTATGCCTGGCGACAATACCGAGATATTCGGCGAGTTGATACACCCCATAGCCATGGAAAAGGGCTTGCGTTTTGCTATCCGTGAAGGCGGTAAAACTGTAGCGTCTGGTCAGGTTGTGGAGATTATTGAATAATACGCCTTGATTTGTATAAGTAAATTGGGATATGGTAGTATCCATATCCCAATGATACTGTATCTGGAGGAATAATGGCGGCTAAAGAACGAATTCGCGTGCGTTTACGCGGTTTCGATGTTGAATTAATCGATCAGAGTGCGAAGTCTATCGTTCAGACGGTGCAGAAAGCAGGCGCTAAAGTTACAGGCCCTATTCCGCTTCCTACCCGGATTAACAAAGTAACGGTGCTTCGTTCTCCTCATGTGAATAAGAAATCACGTGAGCAGTTTGAAATGCGTACTCATAAACGTTTGATTGATATTATCAACCCCTCATCGGAAGTAATGGATTCTTTAATGAAATTGGAGCTTCCGGCGGGTGTTGATGTTGAGATAAAACAGTAGAATTAGTTTCAATTTATATATCATAAGTTGATGTAAGGCCGCCGGACGTATAATTGCGGGTTGATTTCAGATAGAGAACAGCCTGGAGTAAAGGCGCTTAAATAAAGAATTTTTGGAGAGTTACATGTTAGGTCTTATGGCCAGAAAAGTAGGCATGACTCAGGTTTTTGATGACGCGGGTAATTTTATACCTGTAACGGTTTTGCGTATTGATCCGAATACGGTTGTTGCCCAAAAGAATAAAGAAGAAGACGGATATAATGCAGTAGTGCTTGGGTTGGACGATTTAAAGAAGAATAAGGTGTCTAAACCCTATGGCGGGCAGTTCCCTGAGGGCATTACCCCTAAAAAGATATTGAAAGAATTCCGTGATTTTGAAAAAGAGGTTGACCAGGGCTCTCAGTTGGGGGTAGAAGTATTTGAAGGCTGCCGTTATGTTGATGTTACCGGAATTTCTAAAGGCAAGGGATTTCAGGGCGTTATGAAGAGATGGGGGTTTGCCGGCGGCAGGCGTACACACGGTTCTAAATTTCATCGTGAACCTGGATCTACAGGCCAGTCCACTTATCCGCATAAAACCTTTAAAAATATGAAACTGCCCGGTAGAATGGGTAGGGAACAGGTTACGGTTCTGAGTCTTAGAGTGGTAAAGGTAGACGTGGAAAAACAGCTTATCATGGTATGCGGTGCGGTTCCCGGTATAAACAAGGGGTTGGTGATAGTCAGAACCGCGGTTAAAAGATAGTATTGATAAGTCAAAGTATTAATGAACGGGGAAAACAATGAATAGGACTGTGTATTCTATTGAGGGCAAAGAAATTCGCAATATTGAATTGGACGATGAGGTTTTTAATCTTCCAATTAACGATGATGTTATTTGGTATGCCATCAATAATGAACTTGCAAATAAACGACAGGGAACAGCCAGTACCAAAGACAGGGGAGAGGTACATGGTTCAAATGCAAAGCCTTATAAGCAGAAGGGAACCGGACGCGCCCGCCGGGGGGATAAAAAATCGCCCTTGATGGTAGGCGGAGGGGTTGTTTTCGGCCCTAAACCGAGAGATTATTCCTATTCAATACCCAAAAAGGCAAAGCGTCTTGCATTAAAGACTATTTTAAGTTTAAAGGTTCAAAATGATATATTAAAAATAGTTGAAGATTTTTCCATAGATTCCGGTAAAACTAAAGATATAGTAAAGATACTGAATAACCTTGGCAATAAAGAAAGAACAATTATAATTCTTAATGATGATGATCATAAGATAAAGAGGGCGGGTAACAATATACCGTGGCTTAACTTTTTGTCATATAGGCGTCTGAGGGCGCACGATCTTTTCTATGCCCGTAATGTTATTGTTCTGGAATCTGCCGCTAAAAGCCTTAATAATTTTTATGGTAAAACAAATGTAAGTGAAGGGGAGGCGGGTGAATGATAGCATACGAGAATATTTTAATAGAGCCGGTTCTTTCCGAAAAGGCAAATATTATGCGGGAGGAAGGTAAGTATGTATTTAAAGTTGATCCTTCCGCGACAAAGATACAGATAAAAGAGGCGGTACGCAGACTTTTCAATGTACATCCTATTTCCTGTACCGTAATGGTGGTTGGCGGCAAGCCGAAAAGACAGCGTTATAAGGCAGGCTATACTTCATCATGGAAGAAAGCAATAGTTCGCTTGCCTAAAAACGAAAAGATTGGCATTTTTGAAGGTATTTAGGTAAAGGTTAAACGGGGATAAAAATGGGAATTAAGACATATAAGCCGATAACGCCGGGTATGCGCCAGTGGACGAGTCTTGACTTTTCGGAACTTACGAAAAAGACAAAGCCGGAAAAGAATTTAACATCAGGACGCGCCGAAAAGGCGGGACGCGATTCGCAGGGGCGTATCAGTGTATGGCATAAAGGCGGCGGTCATAAGCGGCGTTATCGTATAGTTGATTTTAAACGCGATAAAATCGGTATCAAGGGGAAGGTTGCTTCTATCGAATATGATCCGAATCGCAGTGCCAATATAGCGCTCATAAAATATGTTGATGGAGAGAAGCGGTATATTATTGCACCTAAAGGGCTGGTTGTAGGCTCTACGATAGTTTCAGGGCCTGATGCTCCCATAGAAATAGGGAATGCCCTCCCTCTTGAAAATATACCGTTGGGGTTTACGGTTCATAATATCGAATTAACCTTGGGACGGGGCGGTCAAATGGTTAGATCGGCCGGCGCCGGGGCGCTGCTTGCTGCCAAGGAAGGTAACTATGTTACCCTGAAACTACCCTCCGGCGAAATGCGGATGGTTTTTAAAAAATGTTATGCAACTATTGGGGTGGTTGGTAATGAAGATTACATGAACGTAACACTGGGTAAGGCCGGTCGGAAGCGTTGGTTGGGGGTAAGGCCGACCGTGCGCGGGATGGCTATGAATCCGATAGACCATCCTCACGGCGGCGGTGAGGGTAAAAATAAGGGTATTAATCCTGTGAGCCCTTGGGGTTTGCCGACTAAGGGATATAAAACTAGAAATAAGCATAAACCTTCGTCGCGGTTTATTGTCAGCCGTGGTAAGAAGAAGTAGGAGGAAGGGTGTCAAGGTCTATAAAAAAGGGTCCTTATATCGAAAAGAGCCTTTATAAGAAAGTATTGGAGATGAGTAAGGCGGGAGACAGAAGGATGATTAAGACCTATTCCCGCTGTTCAACAATTATACCTGAAATGGTGGGTGGAACAATTTCAGTTTATAATGGTAAAACATGGATTCCTGTATATATTACAGAAAACCTTGTAGGTCATAAACTTGGAGAATTTGCTCCAACCAGAATATTTCGCGGACATTCAAGTTCAGACAAAAAGGCTGGGAAGTAGCAGGTAAATTTATGGAAATAACAAGCGGTTATAAAGCTGTAACAAAATTTCTTATTGTTTCGCCTTTTAAGATTAGGCCGGTAGCGGATCTTATACGGAAGAAGACCTATCCCGAGGCTATATCCCTTCTGGAAAATATGCCCCATAAAGGCGCCAGACTTATACGTAAAACGGTTAAATCGGCTGCTTCTAATGCTTTAAACAGAAATAAAAAGCTCGATGAAGATATGCTTTATGTTAAAGAAGTTAGGATTGATGAAGGTCCCCGGATGAAGCGGGTTTGGTTCCGCGCAAGAGGGCGGGCGGATATGCTTCTTAAAAGACTATGCCACATTACCGTGGTAATTGACGAACTGGGAAAGGCAGGAGAATAACGTGGGACAAAAAGTAAATCCTATAGGATTGCGGATAGGGATCAACAAAACTTGGAGTTCACGATGGTATGTAGATCCGAGAGAGTATGCAAATACCCTTCACGAAGACCTGAAACTTCGTAAGTTTATCCTGGAGATGCCCGAAACTAGAGGTGCGGATATTGCCGAACTGGAGATTATCCGTCATCCTCAGCGGATTACGATAACCATTCATACGGCACGTCCTGGTGTTATTATTGGGGTTAAAGGCGTTAATATTGAAAAACTCGGGGCGGAATTACAGAAACATGTATCTAAAAAGATACAGATCAAGATAAAAGAAGTCCGGAATGCGGATAATAATGCACAGATTATCGCGCAGAATGTTGCGCGCCAGCTTTTGGCGCGTTCTTCATTCAGGCGTACTATGAAACAGGCTATTACGAATGCCATTAAAAAGGGTAATGCCCAGGGCGTTAAGATAAGGCTTTCGGGCCGTTTGGGCGGAGCGGAGATGTCCCGTACCGAAGAGGCAAAAGAAGGCCGGATACCCCTGCACACCTTACGGGCTGATATTGATTATGGATTTGCAGAGGCCCATACTACCTTTGGTTCAATCGGTGTAAAGGTGTGGGTATATAACGGTATGAAGTATGGTAAGGAACAGAAGGAAGATGCCGGACTTCTTGTCCGCAAACAGAAGGAAGATACGGGAGTTCTTGCCCGCAAACGGCGGGACAGGGCAGGCCCTAGGAGTTAAATATGCTTAGTCCTAAACGTGTAAAGTTCCGCAAGGTACAGCGGGGGAATATGCCGGGAAATGCAACCCGGGGGAATACGGTAGCGTTCGGTGAATTTGCGCTTGTCGCAATGGAACGGATGTGGATTACCAATCGCCAGATTGAGGCTGCCCGTATAGCTTTAAACCGTCATGTGAAACGCGGTGGAAAGATATGGATACGAATTTATCCTGATAAGCCGTATTCCAAAAAACCGGCGGAAACCCGTATGGGTAAAGGTAAGGGTGCGCCGGAGTATTGGGTTGCTGTTGTAAAACCGGGTACGGTAATGTTTGAATTGGCAGGTATTGATAAGCCTATTGCCCAAGAAGCAATGAAGTTAGCCGGTTCAAAGCTGCCTATAAAAACAAAATTTGTAGACCGCTCTGATTTTGAATTGGGCGCGTAGGATAGGTTGTAAGGAAGGGAAATGAAAAATTCATTTAGAAATCTTACATATCCTGAGCTTAAAGCAAAACGTGATGAGCTCGGTAAGAAGTATATGGAATTCCGTTTTCAAATGGTTATAGGCCATGTGGAAAATCCGCTTCAGAAACGGACAATGCGCAGGCAGATAGCGCGGCTTAATACTTTAATTTATCAGCAGGAAAAGGAACGGAAGGAGTCAACATAGTTTTAAGCAATTTAAAACTTTTTTAAGGAGTGTTTATGGCGGAAGGGACTGAAGCGAAACAGGAAGGAAAAGGCATAAGCCGGAAAAAAGAGTTTGTAGGGATAGTAAAGAGCGATAAAATGAATAAAACTATTGTTGTTGCTGTTGAGACGACCGCCTTACATCCTCTTTATAAAAAATATATAAGCCGGATTAAAAAGGTCAAGGCTCATGATGAAAATAATGACGCTAAAACCGGAGACAGGGTAAGAGTTATTGAATGCCGTCCTATCAGTAAGGAAAAATGCTGGAGATTGGATGCTATTCTTGAACGCGCTCAATAGGGAGAAACAGAAAAATGATTCAGGTCGAGACTTTCCTGAATGTGGCGGATAATTCAGGAGCCAAGATGGTTCAGTGTATTAAAGTATTGGGCGGTTCAAAACGAAAATATGCCAGCATAGGCGATATAATTGTGGTGGCTGTCAAGGATGCCTTGCCTACCTCGGCGATAAAAAAAGGTACGGTAGAAAAGGCGGTTGTGGTGAGAACTCACAAAGAATACCGCCGCTCTGATGGTACGTATATACGGTTTGATGATAATGCCTGTGTTATTATTGATGCGGGCCTAAATCCTAAAGGTAAACGTATTTTTGGTCCTGTTGCTAGGGAACTGAGGGAAAAGGATTTTATGAAGATAGTATCCCTTGCTCCTGAGGTATTGTAGTTTTTACATTAAAGGAGTGGTTTTATGGTGGATTCACCACATAAATTCAAACTTAAAAAAGAAGATAACGTGGAAATTATTTCCGGTAAAGATAAGGGAAAAAGGGGACGAATCCTGAAAATATTGCGCGATAAGGACCGTGTTGTAGTCGAAGGCGCTAATATTGTAAAAAAGGCGAAGAAACGCCGGAATCAGCAGGATAGGGGTGGTATTGTTGAAATTGAGGCCGCTATTCATAGTTCAAACGTACAGATAGTGTGTAAGAAATGCGGTCCTACAAGAATTGGATATAAGCTGGAAAATGACAGTAAGATCCGGATATGCCGGAAATGCGGAGAGGCGTTATAATGAAAGGAGTTGAGGGAAAGGCGAAGGAACCGCGGCTTAAAAAGATATACCGCGAACAGATTGCTCCTGAATTATTTAAAGAATTGGGTTATAAATCTGTTATGCAGACGCCGCGTTTGGAAAAGATCGTTGTCAGTATGGGCGTAGGCGAGGCGCTTCAGAATAAAAAACTTCTGGATGCTGCTATAGATGATCTTACTCTTATTACTGGACAGAAAGCGGTTAAAACAAAATCGCGTAAGAGTATTGCAAATTTTAAGATCAGGACTGGGCAGGAAATAGGCGCTAAAGTAACCCTGAGAGGGGCTGTTATGTATGAGTTCTTTGATAGGCTTGTGAATGTCGCCTTGCCTCGTGTAAAAGATTTTAGAGGTATCAATCAAAATGCCTTTGACGGGCACGGTAATTATTCTTTAGGTGTTACCGAACAGATTATTTTTCCGGAGATTGATTTTGATAAGATTGCACGTGTAGCCGGTCTTAATATTGCGATTGTAACAACCGCACGGACTGATGCGGAGGCGAAAGCCTTTCTTACAAAGTTTGGGATGCCCTTCAGGAGGTAACATGGCAAGAAAAGCAATGATACTAAAGGCGCTTAGAACGCCTAAATATAAGACCAGAAAAGTAAACCGGTGCAGGATATGCGGCAGGGCGAGGGGGTTTTTACGGAAATTTGAAATGTGCCGTCTTTGCTTCCGCAAATATGCAAGTGAAGGACTTATTCCTGGTGTTACAAAATCAAGCTGGTAAGGTAGGAGAATAGGATGAGCATTTCTGATCCCGTTGCGGATATGCTGACCAAGATCCGGAATGCCGGAATGGCAAAGCATGAAAAGGTTGATATCCCCACCTCCAAGCTGAAACTTGAAATTGTCAAGATTCTAAAGACAGAAGGGTATATCAAAAATTTTAAGAAGGCAAATCAGGATGGCATTAATGTAATCCGGGTTTTTATGAAATATGATGAGCAGAATTGGCCGGTGATTCATGGCCTGGAAAAAATTTCTAAACCTGGACGGCGTGTATATACAGGCTATAAGGATATGCCCAGGGTGTATAACGGTTATGGTACTCTTATTGTTTCTACATCAGTAGGGGTAACAACCGGGAAAAAGGCCGCTGAGAAGAAAGTCGGCGGTGAAATAATCTGTACTGTTTGGTAAGAGGAAACGTATGTCGCGTATTGGAAAGATACCGGTTAAAATTCCTGTGGGTGTAAAAGTCATTTTTCAGGATGATATAATGACAGTTGAAGGCCCTAAGGGAAAATTAAGCCAGAAATATAACCCTATCATCAATTTTAAAAGCCAGGGTGATGAGATAGTGGTGAGCCGTGCCAATGAGGAAAAGCAGTCAAAGGCATATCATGGTTTGTATCGGAACCTGCTTAATAATATGGTGATCGGTGTTTCCCAAGGTTTTTCACGGATCTTGATTATTACGGGGGTTGGCTATCGGGCGGAAGTTCAGGGAAAGCTCTTGTTTATGAGTTTGGGATATTCAAGCGATATATATGTCAGTATTCCCGAAGGCATTTCTATAGCTACGGAACCTAATGGAAGGGTTGTTATAAGTGGGATTGACAAGCATAAAGTTGGTGAATATGCTTCTCAAATTCGTAAGTTAAGGCTTCCCGAACCGTACAAAGGAAAAGGCATCCGATACGAAGACGAACAGATCAGAAGGAAAGCCGGTAAGTCCGGCGTTAAATAAAATTTGTCCGTAAGTTAATGTTTTATGGATAAAATTTGCGTACTATACATTTGTATATGCAAATGTGATGGATACAATTCGTAGCCGTTTATAAAGAAATTTTATAAATGATGCAAAATAGGGTTTAAGTTATGCTGAAAAAGATGATAGAGAAAGACCGCAAGCGTCTTAAAAGAAAGATTCATATAAGAAAAAGAATCTCCGGTACTGCGGATCGGCCTCGTATGTCGGTAAACCGCAGTAACAGGGCGCTTTATATTCAGATTATAGATGACACCCAGAATAATACCCTTGTTTCTGCTTCGACCTTGGAGAAAGAACTTAGAAATATTAAATGTACCGTGGAAGGGGCAGGGCAGCTTGGTGAAATTGTGGGAAAACGGCTTCTTGAAAAGAATATTAAAACGGTAGTTTTTGATCGGAATGGTTATTTATATCATGGCTTGGTAAAAGCAATGGCCGATGGCGCCCGGAAAGCCGGGATTCAGTTCTAGGGGGCGGAATGGAACGTTCAAGAGATAGGGATAATGACAGAAGCGGTTCTGAAAAAGAGAAGGAATTTATTGAAAAACTGGTAAAACTTAACAGAACCGCTAAAGTAGTAAAGGGAGGCCGCAGATTCTCATTTTCTGCACTGACCGTTATTGGCGACAGGAAAGGGAATGTTGGTTTTGGTTTTGGAAAGGCCAATGATGTTTCTGAAGCTATACGGAAGAGTATCGATAAGGCGAAGAGAAGACTGGTTCCTCTGCCGATAAAAAACGGGACTATTCCTCATGAAATATTAGGAATTTTCAAGGCTTCCCGTGTGTTATTGAAACCTGCCTGTTCGGGTACCGGAATAATTGCCGGAGGTCCTGTACGGGCGATTATGGAGGCGGGGGGTGTTACCGATGTATTGAGTAAATCTATCGGCGCTTCAAGCCAGTATAACGTAGTGAAAGCTACTTTTGACTGTATCAGTAAGATGATGGATGCAAAGACAATTGCCAAAAATAGGGGTAAATCTCTTAAGGAACTGTGGGGTTAAAGAGTATGGCGCAAAAGATAAAGATACGCCTTATCCGTAGCACTATTGGGGTGCTTCCTAAGCAGGCTGCAACAATCCGTTCTCTGGGGTTGCGCAAGATAGGATCGAGTGCCGAACAGGAAGCCAATCCTGCAATAATGGGGATGATTAAAAAGGTTTCCCATTTGGTTGAGGTTAAGGAGATTAATTAATGCAAGATTTTAATTTGCATGCGCCGGAGGGCGCCAATAAACGAAAACGTATTATAGGCCGGGGGCAGGGTTCTGGAAGGGGTACTACTGCCGGTAAGGGGAATAAGGGACAGAAGTCACGGTCCGGCGGAAAGACCTATGTAGGGTTTGAAGGCGGGCAGATGCCTCTCTATAGAAGACTTGCTCAACGGGGTTTTTCAAATTATCCGTTTAAAAAGGAGGTACAGATCGTAAATCTAGGAGAGATTGAGAACCATTATAAAGATGATGAAACGGTTGATACTGCATCACTTATTCTTAAAGGGTTGATAAAAAAATCAGTGCCGGTTAAGATTCTTGCAGATGGAGATTTTAATAAAAAATTGACGTTTAAGATAGATGCTTTATCTGCTTCTGCAAAAGCAAAGATTGAAAAGGCCGGCGGGACGGTTAAAAGCAAGAACGGTAAAACTTCTGAAAACTAAGGTCTTGTGAAAGTCAACAGACGAGGAGTTTGTTGCGCCTTGCGTACAAAATGGTATAAATATTTATTTTTATGAATATTTATGTTTTACAAAATCCGAAAGCATACCTTGATCGGGATTGTTTTGCAGAAAGATGTGTTAAGGGTACACTGGGCAAAAGATCCACAAATAAAATCGGACACGAAGTGTCCGTGGGTGTTAAGAATTTGTGGGGTTTTGTCCAAAAATCGTATAAATTTGCAAACTCCCATCGAATCAAAGGTTCGCGGAGCCCTGTTAATTGGAATTTTTGCACGAAGGTGTGCCAAAGACACACTGAGTAAAAAATCCACAAGTGCAATCGGACACGAAGTGTCTGCGGCTGTTAGACTTCCAGGGGGTTTGCAGAGAGGGTATGTTGTAATTTAGGTATAGTAGCGGAGGTTTAACGGGTGTGCGGCCGTTTTAAGATTCTTCCGCGGCGCGGGTTTTGGGTATTAAGCCCCGCCAAATAAAGTTCATATTCAAATAGGACAGGATACATGGCTAATCCATTGATTGGTATATTCAGAGTAAAAGAGCTGAGGGAAAGAATTATTTTTACGGCATTGATGTTGATTGTTTTCCGCGTCGGCGCTGTGCTTCCAATCCCTGGTATCAATGTAGGGGAATTAAATGCTTATTTTCTTTCCCAGCAGAATTCCGGGAATGCTATAGTAGATTACCTGGATTTTTTTGCCGGCGGCGCTTTCTCTAATTTTTCGGTATTCATGCTGGGGATCATGCCCTATATCTCCATGTCGATCATTATGCAGCTTCTTATTATTGTATTTCCGCGCCTCAAGAAGATCTCCCAGGAAGAGGGCGGACGAAAGAAGATACAGGGGTATCAGAGGATCGGTACGGTGGTTGTTTGTCTTATTCAGTCGTATGCTGTTACGCAATATGCCCAAAGTATACGTAGAAGTGTAGAAAATTTACTCAGTATTGAGATTCTTCCGTTTACATTAATAGCAATGCTTACGGTTACTACCGGAACCATGTTCCTGATGTGGATAGGCGAACAGATCACGAGAAGAGGGATAGGGAATGGAATTTCTTTACTTATTTTTGCCGGTATTGTTGCCCGTTTGCCTCATGCCGTATGGGAGCTTTTCGGCAGGGTGCGGGATAGGCAGCTCAATCCGGTTTTTGTCATTATAGTATTGATTATATTTGTTGCCGTTGTAGCGTTGGTGGTGTTTGAACAACAGGGACAGCGTAAAATACAGGTGAATTATGCCAAGAGGGTTGTAGGGAGGCGTATGTACAGTCCGCCAAATACGTATATACCTTTTAAGATCAATCCTTCGGGGGTAATTCCGGTAATTTTTGCTTCTTCTATTCTTACATTCCCCTTGCAGATTGCATCGACAGTAGGCGGCAGTATTTCCTGGCTTGGGGCGGTTTCGTTGGCATTGAATCCTCACGGGGCTTTGTATAATATCCTGTATATCCTGCTTATTATCTTTTTTGCTTACTTTTACACGCAGGTGAGTTTGAATCCTATAGAAATTGCCAAAAATATCAGGGAAAACGGCGGGTCTATACCGGGAATCAGGACGGAAAGGATAGAGGAGTATCTAACCAAGATACTGAACCGTATTGTTCTGCCTGGGTCATTATATCTGGCGTTGATTGCTGTAATTCCGACTTTTATTCAATGGGCTTTTAATTTTCCATCGTCAATTTCATACTTAATGGGGGGGACTTCTCTTCTCATTCTGGTAGGGGTTGATCTGGATACTATGAGTCAGATTGAAGCGCTTCTAAAAATGCACCACCATGAAGGGTTGACCAGGAAAGGTCATTTGCGTGGCAGGAATCTTTGATAACCCTCTTGTCAAGGTTTAGGAAATTGACTATACTATTAGACTAGGAGTTTGTTGCGCTTCGCGCATAAAATGGTATAAATATTCATAAACATGAATATTTATACCTTACAAACTCCGAAAGCATGCCCATTGATCGGGATTTTTTGCATGAATATGCAA
>JAISQR010000367.1 GCA_031274035.1 Treponema sp.
GCCCTGGCGCTTGCGGCGGGGGATATACGGCTGTCCGCGGGCGAACGGCAGGCGGCGCGGGAAGGGTATGAGCGGTTAGCGCGGGGGTATATTCAAGATAGTACGGCTGAGTTGCGGGAGGTGCTGGAGGGATACGCGCGGAGCGCGTTTGGGGCGGGGTCGTGGTCGCAGCGGGAGCATGAGAAGGGGCTGCTGGCGCTCTATGAAACGGCGGGGGAAGCGGGCCGGGGGATAAAAGAACAGGAATGGAGCCTGGTGAGGCAGGAGTTTATGGGGCAGGCGGAAGAGTGGAATGTTCAGAAAAAATCTGTCGGTGGATAGGAAATTGCGGACTTTCAGTCCGAAAGTACTGCGCGGTTTCATACCCCGCCATCTGCGGCAAAAATTTAAACTTTCGCCTTAAAGCTCCCCCCGCGAACTCTCTCCCGCGAACCGGTGAGCGGGTTCTTAGCGGGTTCTTGGGTATTACACCCGCGCATTCCAATAAGCGGCAATTTTGTACTCTTGAAGCCCTCAATATGCAAGAAATCCCGATCAATGGGCATCGGATTTCTCCCTGACTGGCTTAGGTATACTCATCATGGCTGATCCCCACCCAAGGATCGCTTTTGAGTATATCACCAATCACTCTTGGGGGATGATTTCGGTCAGTTTTATATTCCTAATTGAAGGCGATTATGTTCATACGTTATAGAATCTCTTCCCGCCCCCGGTGTCATCATCCCGCCTCAGCATATTTTTCAGATCGCCGCCAAAATTTGTACTATAAATTTCCAAATTAAAAGATACGCTCCGAAATGCCTCATTTCAAAATGTTACCATACGCAAGTCTAAATTCTGTATAGACTTAGACTTAAATATGCCCGTTTAGACACTCATGGTGGGTTCTTGAACCTCTTGTAACTCTTTATCCTACCAAGAATTAGCCCCTTGCTTAATTCCTTGTAAAATAACAACTTAGGTCATTTCGGTAACATTTTCAATTTGAGGCATTCCCTTTTTTCGGTAACATTTTTGATGAGGCACTGCGCGCTCTTGTTTTTTTGCATGAGATAGTATAAAATAAAAGTACATTTTTATCTTGGAGGCGGCATGAGGTATGGATATATATGCTTTTTTATACTTATTCTCCTTATGGTAGGCGGTTGTAAAAGCGTGAAACAAGTATCTTATGACGAGTACCTTAAAATAAAGGAATCGGGATTGGAAGGCGGTCAGTTGCTTGCCGCCTTGACGGAATTTGAGCTTAAAAACCCCTTGAATTTTGAGTCCAAGGTAGATTTAGGGAATTATTACCTCCTTATCAATAATTATGAAAAAGCGGAAGAGTATTTAAGACGGGCGGAATCGGTTATTCATTATGCCGTAAACGGACCTGAAAAGCCCAAAACGGTTGCCATTTTGTACGGTTCTGTTGCCCATGTGTTGTATAACAAGGGTAACTACAATGAAGCTCTATCATATGTCGATAGGGCGTTGGCGGATGGAAGTGGAACCTATGGTTACCTCAAAGGCCATATTTTACAGGCCCGGGGAGATAAAGAAGGGGCTGTTGATCAGTTCCGTGCGGTATATGAAGCGTTTCCCGATGCTATATCACCAGAGGATATTACTGCTTTGGTTAATCTTTACGCTGAAAATGCCGCATATGCCGAGGCCCTTCCGTTTCTGGATATCTATTTTGTCAGGGGGAGTTATTACCCTGGTTTCGGAATATTTGCGTCAAATATCTACGAAGGGGCCGGGGATTATGGAAAAAGCATTGTATGCGCCTATCTGGATCTTGAATATTACCGCAGCAAACTGGGTATAGGGGATGACCAGGTAGCCCAGAATCTTTTAGCTTTAGAATCGGCGCTTCGGGAAAAGGGCCGGCTGGAAGATGCGGGGGATGACTTCAACCTGGTGCGCAGCCTGGCAAGCGCCGGTAGATATGAAGAGCAGGAGCGGGATACTTTTATGCCGCGGGATTATCTGGTACTGCAACAGAAAATCATCGGCGGCGGCGCACGTACCCAAGATATACAAGCCTATTTAAATTATGAAAATTTTTTCAAAAATTCTCCGGTATACTACATTACGGCATGGAAAGCCTTTACAGACAGCCCCTCTTCACAAAAGGCGGCCTATACGGTAATACTGGAAAAGGTTCTTGCCTTAAAACCTGAAAAGAGCATAGACCGCAAGGTCCGAACCTGGATAGGAGAAGGGTTGGGGTTTGGAGTACGGGATGCGGAAAACCTCCTTATGCCATTTGAAGTTGCGGAAATATTGGACGGATATATGGTATCACGGGATAAGGCGGCGCTGGAACGTGTATACGCGCTTTTTGAGTTGCCCGATAACATCTATGTGCTTAACGCGCTGGCCTTGGTTAAGAGCCGGCGGGACGGTCTTACGCTGCGGCCGGTGTTCGAAGAGCGCCTGGTGAACGCTTCGGCAAAGCTCAAAGAGCGTATCAATTTTATCTTGCAATGAACAGGGTGCAAAAATGGTTTGTTATCATTGGTATGGTATTCTCCGCCATAACACTGATTGGTTGTCAGGGCGGAGCGGACGGAGAGAGCGAAGCGCTCTATATAAGCGCGGTAGAAAAATATGCTCAGGACGAGTTGAGGGAAGCGCGGGAACTATTGGAAGCGGTTCTTAAAAAAGACCGGAATTTTTTCCAGGCGGAACTTTTGTTGGGGAAAATAGATTTTTTTGAAGATAAAACCGTAAGGGCGCTTGCGGTTTTTAGCCGGCTTGCACGTAAGATGCCGCAGTATACCGAAGCGCGGCTGTGGAAGATACGGTCTTTGATGATACTGGAAAGGTATGATGAAGCAGAAGATGCGCTTGATATGGAATTGGCAGTCAATCCGGGAGACTGGCGGGTGCATTATCAGTATGCTCTGCTCTCTGCTATGACTGGGAATATGGAAAAGCGTCTGGTTATGCTGAGAAATGCGGAAACCTATCTGGGGGAATCCTATCGTGTATATTTGGAATACGCTAAAATATGGTATTCCCTTAAGATGCAGGACAGGGCGGAACATTATCTTAAACGGGCAGCGCTCATTGCGCCGGAAGGGGTCATGGGAAAATCTGTTACAGAAATAGAAGAGCGGATAGCAGGGCAGGGAAGATGAAACAGAATACCCGCAAGTGCATAGGCGTAGGATGTGTTGTTATGGCGTTCTTTTTTTTTGCAAGATGCACAACTATAGGAACACATCAAGTTTATCTCGAAGGGGAGCCGCCCCAAACCGGGAAGCTGGTCCTGCGGGATGTTAAGGTTTCCGTGGATCATGCGGATGATATCGAGCTTGCCTGGCAGGTACGGCAAACAATACTGGCAAGGGCATTAAACCTGTTCGTTACCGCACGCGGCGATGAGCCGGTTTATGCATTGGATATTGCCATAACACAGCGGTCCTATATAGAAAAATTGGCAATTAAAAATTCGATATATGCTTCTATTACAGTATTTGATAGGGAAGAAAATCCTGTGGCAATGGGTATATATTATGAGGACGGAAAGAGGTCCTTTATTTCTGCAAAAGTACAGTATTATATTATAGGACAATTAATACATAGCATACTTAACAATTCTAAGAATAAATAAGTTAGCGCCGGGCCGGAATAAAATAAAGACTGGACTATTTCGAAAAGATCCCGCAGGATTGGCGGAAAGAAGTATTATATAGAGGTCGTATGAAGGAAAGCAGCGTTGTCATGTTACTTTTTTTATTGGAATGCGCGGGTGTAATACCCAAGAGCCGGTTCGCGGAGGAGCTTTAGGGCGAAAGTTTAAATTTTTGCCGCAGATAGCGGGGTATGAAACCGCGCAGTATTGATAATTTCCTATCCATCGACAGATTTTTTCGATCCGAAAAAATCTGATACCTCGCCCTTCAGGGCGAGGTAGTTCATTCCCCTGCATGATGTTCTGTGCGGAGTTAAAAATTAGATCGGTAGGGGAAGCTATGAGCATAGGGTTAGAAAATTCCCAGGTCTTAAGATATCAGCAGTTAAACGTGTTTGAAAATATGAAACTGGCAAAATATTCGATAAAAAGTTTCATACCGGCGTTTTCATTATCATTTTCAGAAAATGACAGCATCATACAGGGAGGAGCCGATTCGAGAAACAAAAGTATACAGTTTTCCCTTTCGCAGATGGTGTATGACGGAGGAAAGGCAAAATTGCAATACGACTTGGCGCGGGTCAATTCCCTGTATTCCTATTATGAATACCAGGTAACAGTTAAGCAGTTTAAATCGGAGGTGATACGGCAATACCATGAAATACTGCTTATCAAACAAAAGATATCCATACAGGATGAACTTATCAGGACAGCGGAAATGCAGATAGTGATATTAGAAAAACAGTATCAATTAGGGCTTGCCTTGGAATTGGATTATCTTGAATACCTCATTACCGTATCGCAAGTAAAGATAGAACGGAATCAACTGGAAAACGAGCTCAAAAAACTCTACCGTAACATGACCGTACAGCTCGGCTTATCGCCTGAAGTAGTCATTATCATCGAAGAACAAGACTTTCCTCAAAAGGAGTATACTCTTTTAGCGCCGTATACCGATGCGGTTATAAACCGTACAAAGGCGGAAAGCCGCGATTTACAGCGCCGGCAGCTTGCCGTACTCTACCAGAAAAAACAGACGGAACAGGTAAAACGGATCTATCTGCCCGATATTTCCCTGGAATCTTCCCTGTCTTTTTCAGGAATTTCCTTCCCCTTAACTGAGCCGTCATTTACCATAAAATGTAATATTTCGTTTAATAATGCGCTATTGCCGGTTACTGTAAGCGGCGGAGTAGGGTTTAAAAAATCGAACCTAAGCAGTATTCAGGATTCTGGAAGTACGGCCGTACCGAATAGTACAACCTATTTCAGCGAACAACGCCTTGCCGAAATAGCAATAATGACCGGAGAAATGGAACTGGAGACCGCGTCTATATCGCTTTCGGAATCTATACTTGCAGCTATTGATACCCATGATTATGCGGTTCATTCCCTTATACTTAAAACACGTATGGTTGAATTACTGAAAAGGAAACTCGAAATTGAGCGGTTTAGGCTTGAAACCGGGGAGATAAAATATATTGATTTTCTTGAAGATTTACGGGAGCTTTCAAGCAGCCGGATGGAACTGGCAGAGGCTGCATATCAGATAGAGGCATACGAACGAGCGTTCCCTTGAAATTGCGGCCTCACTGCCGGCAGGCGGGCTACGGACGTTTATCAATGAATAGCGGTAAGCTGTTTTTGGCGTTCATGGCGTCCTGCATGGTTATAGGTATCTCATGCGAAAATAAAAAACAGATTTCGATTGATACTACACCTTTATCCGTACAAACCATCAATGCGGAAAGGAAGCAGTTTACCGAAGATTTAACCGCATTTGGAAGCATTTCATTTAAAAGCAAAAACGATATTACCGCCCTGGTTGAGGGTACTATAACGGCGCTGGAGGCAAAAGAAGGAGATTCGGTACGTAAGGGGCAGGTCCTTGCCCGATTGCGGAATGTGCAGCTCGAAATACAAAAAGAACAGGCAAAGAATGCCATTGAATCGGCCCAGTCATCAATAAATTTGCTGGAAACGAAGCTGCGCGAGACCAGACTCGGCATAGAAAGCCGGCTGCTTTCGCTTGAAAAAACCAATATAATGATAAACCAAAAGGAACTTGAATTAGAAAAAATCGAAATTGATGTACAAAACAGCCGGGCATTATTGGCAATAGGCGGGGTTACCGAAGCAAGCCATAAAACGCTTGAGTTATCCTATAAATCATCCAGCGCAGAGCTTGATATTATGCTGAAGGATAAAGAAGTTTCTTCTCTGGGCCTTACCGACAGGGATTTGATCGGCGCAGGCATACAGCCTTCAGATGAACCCGCGGTGCGTAAAGAACAACTTATCCACTTTAATACTCAGGGCATCATGGCGGAAATTGATTCGGCAAAGGCGAACCTGCGCAATGCGCAGAACAGCCTCGCGTCAGTCGAATCTATGATAGCCGAGTTGGTTCTCCATGCGTCCGCGGATGGGGTTGTAGGCGCGCGGTATTATGAAAACGGTGAATTTGTCAAACAAAACGAAAAAGTATTTACCCTTATAGAAACAGCCGAAGTTTACGCCGTTTTTTATATACAGGAACAGGATATTATCAATTATTTTAAAGGGTCCCCCCTGGAAATTGAGGTTCCTTCTATCGGGGAAAAAATTGCGGCAAAAATAGATGAAATATCGCCTATAGCAGATGCGCAAAGCGGGAATTTTTCGGTAAAGGCGCTTATACATAATCAGGGCGGAGCTATGAAGCCGGGGATGTTTGTAAAATGTGTTATCCCTCGCGCCGATGCCGTGTATTATATTGCCCTTCCTCAGTCGGCATTAACCAGCCAGGCTAACGGCGCCGGTATAGTATTCTGTGTAGTAAATAATATCGCGGTACAGAAAGAGGTGGCAGTCCATAGCCTCAAGGATGGTATTGCATGGATACGGAACGGGATTAACGAACAAGACCTTATCATTGACAAGCCTTCTCCGTTCTTAAAGGAGGGATCGTATGTCTCGGTCCGGTAATTATGCCGCGCTATTGCTCCCCCTTGCCTTTATTTCCTGCGCTCTCCTTTCATTTGAGGAACTGGAAATAACAAGCGATATTTCAGGCCATAACCCCTATTTTAACAGGGAATACCTAGGAGTTTGTGGGGCTTTGCCCGAAAATTGTATAAATTTGCAATTTATTGCAAATTTATACCTTGCAAACTCCCAAAGGAGCCCCGTTAATCGGAATTTTTGCATGAATATGCAAAA
>JAISQR010000368.1 GCA_031274035.1 Treponema sp.
CATAGTTATCATCTGGAAAGACAAGCCGCTGCTGGTCAAGGAAGTGAATACCCTGTTTGACCAGTACAAATAAGCTCAATAGAAATGTCCTATCCAACCTGACATTTCTATTGTTCTCCTACGTTTTTTTTTCTAATTACTTGACACATTTAATTTTTTTTGATAGAATTAGTCCATTCTAACATTTCCCCTAAAAAGAGAAATGGTATAAAGGTGATACTAACAGCTTTTGCTGTTAAGAATTAAAAAACTGGCTATTAAGGAAGCCAGTATAAAGGAGAAATGATGAAAAAATTTCTTGTTTGTGTTTTGGTCTCCGCCATAGCGGGCGGAGCCGCGTTTGCTGACCCGATTGGTCTTACGGTGTACCTTGACGGTTTTAGCTTTGGTAATGTTGCCGGCGAGGACTATAAGTTTGCCGGTGAAGACGGCGAAGCCGGCTTCACAGTCGGGGCCGAGTACGCCAAGTCTTTCGGCGCGGTTGAGGTTTCAACCGCCCTGGATTTTACTCTTGGGTTCTCTGATCCCCTGGCATCCGAGCTCGCGTGGAATGTTAAGGGAGCATACGAACTGGGGCTTACTGACGCTTTGAGCCTGACATTCTCGCTGTTCAACACCCTTTCTCTTACGGGCGGGCCGGATGAAGCGGGGGGAGATTCTACTAAAGGAACATTTGCGGACGCGGATAATGATCAGATCACAGACGAAATAGCGCCCGGTATCCGTTTCGATCAGAAACTGGGCTTCGGCACTCTCTACGAAATTGTTGAAGTAGGTTTCTATATCCATACGCAGGAAAATCGCAAACTTGATATTGGAAGCAGCAGCGGCGAGGGCTTTAAGATCGGCGTGGAGGACACGGGATTAGGCGTCTACGGGTATATCCAGCCGGAGCTTCTGTTTATGTATGATGGCGAATCTCCTGATGATGTTCTTGGCGCTTTCAATATCGGCGCGGGTTACGCGGCAGGCCCCCTTGACGTGTCGGTAGAATTCGGCATTCCCACTGTTAAAGACGGTATGAAAACTGGCGGTTTGACAATTACCCCCAACGTTACCTATTCCATCATTGAGGATGCTTTCAGCGCCTATCTTGAGTTAGAGTTCAGCGGTATCGGCGCGGATAAGGACGTCGGCGGCGAATTTGGGTTTAGCCCAACCATCGGTTTAAGCTACTCATTTTAAGCTAAAGTTATCGAGCCATTCCCAAAACTCGGGTTAGTGCGAACCTTTGGTTCGGCGGGAATGGCTATAGAAAAAAGCGTTTGGAAATGAAATATCCAAACGCTTTTTTGCCTTGTCCGTGAACTAAAGCGTCGGCGGGGATACATTAATTGCTTCGTAAGCCGCCCGTGCGGCTTCCTGTTCGGCAGCCTTCTTGTTCCTGCCCATGCCCGGGCCGTAGACCTTAGCATTCACCGTTACCTCCATCCAAAAGTAGCGTTCATGTTCGGGACCGGTGCGCTTGGTCAAACGGTAAACAGGGTATGAACGATAGAGGCGCTGGCTCAGTTCCTGGAGGATGGACTTGTAATCCATATAGTAGCGTTTTTCAAGAACTCTGTCTATCTCGGGGCTGATATAACGGCTGACAAAGTTAAAAACCGGCTTGTAGCCTGAATCAAGATAGTAGGCCCCTATCAGGGCTTCCAGAGCATCGGCAAGTATAGCTTTTTTATTGCGTCCCCCCGAGAGTTCCTCTCCGCGGCCCAAAAGGAGAAGGGTATCAAGCTGTAAAACCAAGGCCACAGAGGAAAGTATATCCTCGGACACGACGACAGATTTGATCTTGGCAAGGTCCCCTTCGCTTTTATCCTTCAATTTTTCGTAGAGGATACCGGCCGTAACCGCCCCCAAAATAGCATCGCCCAGGAATTCGAGCCTTTCGTTGTTAATCTTACAGGACGATTCATTGGAAACGGATCTATGCATAAAAGAAAGGTTCAAAAGCTCAAGGCTTCTGAACCTTATCCCCGCAGCCTTCTGAAAAACGGTCAATGCCTTCTTTCTGCCCGCGTCAAGCATGGGCATATCTATACCCTTTGGCTTTGCAGGCTGGGCTATTCCGGCAAATTCGTCGTTATTTCTGCTGCGATTTGATGTACTCGTAAGCATCCCTAACGGTTTCAAATTCATTGGCCTTTTCATCGGGGATTTGAATACCCATCTCTTCCTCAAGAGCATAGACCAACTCATAGGTGTCAAGGCTGTCCGCACCGAGATCCTGGCGGAATGAGGCTTCCATTGTTATTTTACCTGCATCAACTTCCAGTTTATCGGCAATAAGTTTCTTCATCTTCTCAAAAAGTTCATCCATTTCTAATACCTCTCCATTAAACTTTAGAATCCGGAACGATCACCTGCTTCCCCCGATAAAAACCGCATTTTGGACATACCCGGTGCAACAGAACACTATTACCGCAGGTACTGCACTTAATCAGATTGGGGGCTGTAAGTTTCATATTAATCGATTGGCGCCTTCGGGTTCTCGCCTTGGATGTCTTGAATCTGGGAACTGCCATGTAAACTTCTCCTAAATATATAATACTAAGTTTGATACTTAAAATCGCAAACAAGCCTTTCAAAATTTACATTATGAAAGAGCCTTATTATTCCGCCGCCCCCGCTCCTTATCTGCCTTACATCATCTGGCAGCCGCGGACACTTCGTGTCCGATTGCACTTGCGGTTATTTCATGGACACAGCAATGGTCCGCCGCTTGTTCTTATGAACAAATCCCCTTATTCCCATACCGAAACGGTATACAGAATATAGCCGTCAAACCATCATTTTATGTATTACCTTAACAAAAACCATTACTTATGTCAATATCATTCCGCCCAGGGCCAGCAATTTACTTTTAAGAAATTCAACCGCGAAAGGCACGAAAGCTCGTGAAAGGAGGAAATAGGAGAAACCTTTCAACATAACATAATGAGGGCCTAGGAGTTTGTGGGGCTTTGCCCAAAAATCGTATAAATTTGCAATTTATTGCAAATTTATACCCTGCAAACTCCCATCGAACCTCCGGTTCGCGGATCCCCGTTAATCGGAATTTTTGCTCAGTGTGCCTTTGGCACACTGAGCAAAAATTCACCAAAGTCCCATCGGACACGAAGTGTCCGCGGCTGCTAGGCAAACAGTTAACCGCTTACTTCCCTGCTATCTCCAGGAGCCCCGCTGCGGCTAACTGTTCCTCTGATATTCCCATTTCCCTGAGTTTCCGGGCGGCTTCTTTCTTTTCCTTGACTGCTTCTTCCCTTTCCTTGACTGCTTCTTCCCTTTCCCTTATTATCCTCTCATAATCTATTAACTTTATATCTTCCCACATCTTTTTCTCCTCTTTAAATTCAGTATACCGCGAATATATTTCATCATGCAACCGTTGTAC
>JAISQR010000379.1 GCA_031274035.1 Treponema sp.
GCATGGCAGCTTGACCGTAATACGGCTGAAAAAACAGTGAAATGGCAGTTTACCACCCAAGACGCACGGATAAAACTTCATGGTTTATATCCAGTTGTTTGACCTAATCAAGGTACTAGCTATACTGTTTTTTTTCGTGCTTCCAGGATGCTACAGTGAAGGCCGTTTTGAAAAAACAGAGTTTCCCCAAGAGCCGGTATCTCAGAATGTTCCTGCAATCAACATGAATGAAACGCCGGATGTATTGCCGGTTTCCAGTATCCCGGAACAGATTGCCGAGCCGCCAAAAGCCGCGGCGGAAATGCCGGCGGAAGAAAAACAAGCGGCAAAAACCGCTGCGGAAAAGCCGGCAGATGAAAGCCCTAAAGCGACTGTAGTGGAGCCGTCCAGGGCTGAACGGGTGATGAAGGCTATAGCGGCAGCCTATCCAGACCGTGTAGGCCCCGCGGAATTCAGGAATGGCGATTGGGCTGTTCCTATACGCGGAGTCTATTATTACTATGCCGATGCAAGGCTCCTCCCAGAAGAACTGCGGGCGCAGTCGGTAAATTTTGACCCGCAGCCCTTTTACCGTTACGAAAAGGAACTGCCCCCCTGGAAAACACCCAGCGCCGAGGAGTCCGAACGCTATCGGAACATGACCAAGGCACGTCAGGAACGCAAACTCAAACGCTCTCAGCATTTTTTTGACGCGCTTTGGCGCGCTCAAAACAAGGACCAATCCTACGACCGAGTCAAGTCCATCAGATTCCTGGGTAAACCGCTATTCCTGCACTACGCAATCTTGGAAGAATTATCCTTGGTAGAAGAAAAAATTTTAGCCGAGGCAAAGACCAATGCCCAGATTAGGCAATGGATCAACAGCCTCGACACGGTAGCAGCCTGGAACTGGCGGAACATTGCCGAAACCGAGAGCCGCAGTTTCCACTCTTACGGGGCTGCAATAGACCTGATCCCTAAAGCATCAGCTACCAAGGGGCTGGAAACCTATTGGCTCTGGGCAGTCCGCAGTTCCCCTGAATGGTGGGCCGTCCCCTACAGCAAACGTGTCAATCCACCGGACGCGGTAATAAAGATATTTGAGTCTTACGGTTTTATATGGGGCGGCAAGTGGAACTTCTACGACACTATGCACTTTGAATACCGCCCTGAGATACTTATTCTGAATGATATACCCATTACCGGCCTGCATTAAATTCGGTGTGTTTACTCACAAAGCAGGCCGAATTACCCTAAAGCCCAGGTAAGCCCCGCGGCCCGCGGGATCGTGGTAAGCGCGGTTTGAGGAGCGGAGTTCGCGGATACCGTTGCTCCAACTCCCGCCGCGCTCAACGCGGTATATCCCTGTGGAAGCGCCTTCGGGATTGTTTTGTGTAGTAAGATTATAGGGGCCGTAGATATCCCAGCACCATTCCCATACATTTCCGTGCATATCGTATATACCCCAGATATTGGGGGGAAAGCTGCCTGCGTCTACAGTTCCCTTGCCATTGTAATTTGCATGCTGTTTATTATTTTTAATAATAAGTGAATATGCCGAATTTGTTCCGGCCCTGCATGCGTATTCCCATTCGGCCTCGGTAGGGAGCCGGTAACCATCTGCGTCACGGTTCCAGCTTACTACCGCGCCGTTTATGGTATAGGCAGGGATCAAGCCTTCTTTTATACTTAAACGGTTACAGTATTCAAGTGCGTCATACCAGCTTACCTGTTCCACAGGCAGATTGGGCCCTTTAAATCTGCTGGGGTTGTTTCCCATTACATCCATGTATTCCTTCTGCCTAACTTCGTATTTTCCTATATAAAAACCCCTTACCTGTATAGGACGCTGCGCTTCATCGTCATCCCTGAAAGTTTCGTAGCCAGGACTCCCCATCATAAAAAGCCCGCCCGGCAGTTTGATAAAATCCTCCAGGTTCACTTTGCTTTTAGGACGATCCTCGCTGTTTTCCAGGGAAACCTTTTGCATATCTTCGGCTTCGGCTTCGGCTTCGGTATCTTCCTGAGCAGACTCTTCGGGAATTTCTTCTATCTGTTGGCCGCTCTCCGGCTCCTCAACGACGATCATTTCGGAGGTATCGGGCGCCGAACCGGCCATCCTGGCGCCAAGACTTCCGATAATACTCGCGTTGACATCCGGCAGCAGAGAAATTGCCCCCTTGAAAAAAAGAAACGTTCCCCCATCAGGATATTGTGAGCTGCGGAAAAAAAGCGGCGCAGACCGGACCGCGCCGGCTCTAAGCCGGTATAAAATATCCGCCGCGTCTAAACAGCTTCCCTTAAAACCAAGTAAACCGCGCTTAATATCATGGATAAACCCCGAAGCATCCGGCTCGGCGGCACAGGTCATTACTTGAAGGCTTGGTCTGCGGTAGGCATTTCTATAATACTCGCTGGTCTGCTGGGACCAATTTTCCCTGCCGGCGTCCTGATATTCAGATAAGACAGCTTGGGATAAACCCTCCTGGGAAAAATCCGTGTCTGAAACCAAAAGTACATGCAAGGCTTTGAGCGCGGAAATATAGTTCCATATCTGAGTATTGCCAAGCCAGCCCGCCTGACCCCAAGGATCGATTCCTCCGTTCACCGGTATCCAAAAGCCGGTATTTGACAGTCTATCGGTAAACCCATGTCCAAGGTAAAACAGACAGACCGAATCGCCGGGGCGTACCTTTATCTGCAATTCCGCAAACATACGGCGTATATTCTCCGCTGTGGCATCCCCATCGTAGAGTTCTATCACTTCATCAATAATGTAATTATCTTTAAGAATACTACAGAGTTCCTTGGCGTCCCTGACCCGATTGTTGAGCGAGGGCCACTCGTGGTAGCGGTCTATAGCAATGAACACGGCCCATTGTTTGCCTATGACCGCATCTTCTCCCAAAAGCGCGTTCATTACCGCCTTCCTCAATTCCCCCCGGTCCTGGGCGGCAAGGCCGGCAACGACAAGTAAAAAAAGCAGAATAGAACACTGAGCTATTGAAAAACAGCTCTTATTTCCTTTTTTTTCCACGCTGCCCCTCATATCAAAACTTAAATATTAACCCTGTTTCCAGCTACCAGTACTTTAAACTCATTTTCGTCCACTGTTTCCTTTTCCAGCAGCCTGTCCGCTATGGTCTTGAGCAAAGTTTGGTTTCTATCCAGCATGAGCTTCACATCATTGTACTGCTTTTCTACCATGTGGGCGATCTCTTCATCAATATACTGCTGCGTAGCCTCGGAATACTCCCTTTGGAATTGGGGTTCGGGGAATTTATTCCCCATCATATTTGCGCCGCGTTGGGTAAGGGCGACATGCTTAAACCGTCCGCTCATACCGTAGTCGGTGATCATCCTTCTGGCAATATCGGTAACTTTGGTAAGATCGTTTGCGGCGCCTGTGGAGAGCTTCCCAAAGACAAGTTCCTCCGCCGCGCGGCCGCCCAAGAGTACATTGATCTTACCAAGAAGCTCCTCCTCGGTAATAATATGCCGGTCTTCTATCGGCATCTGAAGGGTGTAACCCAAAGCGCCGAATCCTCGCGGAATAATCGATATTTTCTGTACCGGATCGGATCCGGGGGTAAAGGCCGCTATCAAGGCATGGCCGGTCTCGTGAAAGGCTACTACGCGCCTTTCCGCATCGGACATGATCTGAGTCTTTTTTTGCAGACCGGCCACGGTTTTTTCGATTGCTTCCATCAGATCTATCTGTTCAACAATTTTCCTGCCGCCGCGGACGGCAAGCAGGGCTGCTTCGTTTATGATATTGGCAAGATCGGCCCCCGCAAAGCCGGAAGTGCTGCGGGCTATCGCGGCAAGATCGACCTGCGGCGATAGTTTAACCGGCTTGGAATGTATGCGCAGAATTGCCTCGCGGCCTTTCAGATCGGGCCTGTCCACCAATACCTGCCGGTCGAAACGGCCGGGCCGGAGCAGGGCAGGGTCCAGCACATCGGGACGGTTTGTAGCGGCCAGGATGATAAGGCCGCTGTTGCTGTCAAAACCGTCCATTTCCACAAGGAGCTGATTCAGGGTCTGTTCCCGTTCATCGTTCCCTCCGGCAATGTTGT
The DNA here is from genome assembly GCA_031274035.1 of Treponema sp. GTDB lineage: Bacteria > Spirochaetota > Spirochaetia > Treponematales > Breznakiellaceae > JAISNI01. The sequence continues at coordinate 4,059 of JAISQR010000379.1, forward strand.
TGATACGGCTCTTTCCTATAGCATCCAACTCGTCAATAAAGATGATACAGGGGGCCTTATCCCTGGCCTGCTTGAAGAGGTCCCGTACACGGGCCGCGCCTACGCCGACGAACATTTCCACAAAATCGGCGCCGCTCATACGAAAAAAAGGCGTTCCCGCTTCACCCGCTACGGCCCGGGCCAGAAGCGTCTTGCCGGTCCCCGGCGGGCCTACCAGCAGCACACCTTTAGGTATCTTCCCCCCAATCTCCGTGTATTTTTTGGAATTTTTAAGAAAATCCACCACCTCAACCAGTTCTTCCTTGGCTTCGTCTACCCCGGCAACATCATTAAAGCGGGTAACTATATCGCCTTCCGCTACAATTACCGCGCGGTTCTGCCCGACAGAGAGTACATTCCCGCCCATATTGCCCAGCCGTTTCATTAGGAAACGCCAGATAAAGATGAAAAAGGCGATAGGCAGCACCCAGCTAAAGATGATATTGAGAACGGTGCTTCCCTCACGAGAAACCGCATAGTAATCTATACCCTTTTCTTCCATCAGTTTGATAATATCAGGATCGTTGATAGGCACGGTCCTGTATACCGATTCAGGAACACGGGTATAAGAACGCACGGAGGGAAAACGCGGCCCCTCCTGGCGGTACTGGCTTGTATAACCGGTAAAGTACGAATCGGTCAACTCAACCCGTTTGATCTCCCCTGAACGTATCTTTGCCTTGAATTCGGAATAATCAATAGTAGGATTAACCCGGTTAAGGAACACATAGTTGAAAAGACTCATCCCCACTATAAGAATAAGGATATATATGATCGAGAATTTCCAGCCCCCAAAGGGCTTGAAGTCCGGCAGTTTCGGGCCCTTTTCTCCAAACGGGTACCATGGACCGCCGCTTTTTTTTCTATTATCCTTCTGAGGATCGGAAAAACCACCCATTAATACTCTCCTCGTTTATACAAAGCGGTTTTCACCGCTATTCAATACCTCAATCATGCCTCCGAAAGTTAAAAAATTTTCAGAGCCGCCTTCTTAATAGTATATCATTTTTTTAATAAGTAATATACCCTTTAGGCTTTAAGTCTGACAATTTTAATAAATAATTGAATAAAAACCCGCGCCTGAGTAGGCGCCGGGCGCCTGTAGGACATTGGTGAATTTTTGCATGAAAGTGTGCTGAAGGCGTTTTTTGCGGCGATGCGCCCTATATCTTAATTCTGTTCTATAATATACTTTTTATATGAATGACATAATAACTATGTTACAAGACTCGGGTGCAATGCTGGAGGGGCATTTCCTCCTGTCGTCGGGCAGACATTCAGACCGTTACTTTCAATGCGCAAGGCTCTTTCAATACCCGGATATGGCGGCGGACGCGCTTGCACCGGTTGCGGAGCGGATTAGAGCGGACATACAGGCGGGGAAATTGCGGGTTGACGCAATTGCCGGCCCGGCCCTGGGCGGGATCATCGTTGCTTACGAACTGGGGAGGCAGCTTGGAATCCCCGCTTTCTTTACCGAGCGGGACGACACGGGGGCAATGACCCTGCGCCGCGGTTTTGAGATTAAGGCGGGGCAGAGGATACTTATTGCCGAAGACGTAGTAACCACAGGAAAATCCTCCGGCGAAAGCGCCGTAGTTCTTGAGAAGCTGGGCGCAGTGATAAGCGCGCTCGTATGCCTGGTGGACCGCCGCGCCCAGGGCGCCGCGGTTTCCTGGCCCTTGTACGCGGCCTGTAAAATAGACGCGGTAAACTGGGAAGCCTCGTCCTGCGAATTGTGCAAACAGGGCGTACCGGTAGTCAAACCAGGTTCAAGGGGTTTGTTTGCGCATCGCGCATAAAAGCCCCACAGGTTCCTAGACTTGATTCATATTGTTTGGTAATATTGGAGCAAATTTGAGGCGTTTTCAATATGTTAAATTGCGGAATCGGGGTAAATTTTTATGGAACAAAATGATGAGTTGCTGAATCTGATTAAGGCTAACGTAAAAGTCATTCAAATTATCAGTTATGAAACATTGCGGATACACGCCATGCTGGTTAATGCCGCGGAAAAATTGGAAAGAAGCCTGTATATTTGGAACCGGATCGAGGGCGTTAGGAAATGGGTTACATCCCCATCCCTACGGGCCTTTGTCGATGAAGATACTGAGGCGCAGGATCCAAATTCGGCGTTAGATTTTTTCAAAGATAAAGAAAAGAAAATAATTTTCCTTCTGGAAGACTTTCATCCTGACCTGACAGAAGATAAACCTCGAAATATCAAAACAATCCGAAATATTACGTTAAGCAATAACCGCGATAAAACGCTTATTTTTTCCCAGCCCTTTGTTCATTTGCCGCGGGAACTTGAAAAAGAAGTGCATATTATGGAATTGCCCTATCCCCATTCCGCTGATATTGAGGCAATTTACGGAAAAGTCTGTAAGGACTATACCATTCCCAATTCCGGTAAACCGGATCATGAACTTATTGAGGCTGCCCTGGGTTTAACTATCATGGAAGCTGAAAAAGCTTTTGCGTTGGCATATATCGAAAACAACAGCCTCACCGGTGCGGAAGTTCCCCTGGTCATACGGGAAAAGGAAAATGTCATCAAGAAGAGCGGTTATTTGGAATATTATCACCCAAAAGAAGAAATGAAGGATGTCGGCGGCCTGGACAATCTTAAAGACTGGCTTATCAAACGCGGCAGGGGGTTCGATAAAGGCGCGGCGGATTTTGGGCTTACCTATCCGCGGGGAATTTTGCTTTTGGGCATTCCCGGCACCGGGAAAAGCCTTACGGCAAAGGCAATCGGTAATTTGTGGCATTTTCCGCTTTTGCGTTTGGATATGGGGAAAATATTCGGCGGCATTGTCGGCGAATCGGAAAAGAATATCAGGGAAGCCCTCAATATTGCCGAAGCCATTGCTCCGTCTATCCTATGGATTGACGAAATTGAAAAAGGGATGTCCGGCATAGCCTCTTCCGGCAGTACGGACGGAGGGACCACTTCCAGGGTGCTGGGTACCTTTTTAACGTGGATGCAGGAAAAGACAAAGCCTGTTTTTGTGGTAGCCACGGCCAACGATATTTCCCAGCTTCCGCCCGAATTGCTCCGTAAGGGCCGGGTGGACGAGGTGTTTTTTGTTGACCTGCCTTCGGAAAAGGAGCGGGAAGAAATCATTGGAATCCACTTGAGGAAAAAGAACAGGAACGCGGAAGATTTTGATGTCGGAGGGCTTGCGCTTAAAAGCAAAGGGTTTTCAGGGGCGGAACTTGAGGAAGTGGTCAAGGAAGCGCTCTTTCAGGCCTATGACAAGGAACGGGAGGTCCGCAACGAGGATATTCTGGAGGCCATAGGCAAGACCTTCCCGCTGTCGAGGACCATGCACGAAACCATTGATAAGATGCGGCTCTGGGCGAAAAGCCGGGCGGTTGCCGCGTCTTCCGAAGAACCGGAAGTTCTGGACAAAGGCAAAGACGGGGAAGTGCCTAAACTGAAACAAGAAACCTATCAGAATCCTTTTATTGGGTAGTCTATGTTACACTATTATTTTAATTTACCGAAAGACAATACTCTTGCTTTTGAAACAAATATGAATGTTTCAACAGCGATACAGAAAACCGCGCGGAAGGCGTTTGAACCTTTTCAATCCTACCTTAGGAATGTCATTGATACGATGGAGAAAAAAGAGGCGGTCAATGCAAAATGGAAAAAGGTAGACATACAGAATCCTGCTGAACTGCGGATAATCGGCGGGCTTTACGAGATACCAAAACAAACGGCGATTACGGTAGAAAAGGGCTGGTACCGAATTGCCTCAAAAATAGACGAGCCGGATTTTGAGGAAAAACTTATCTATCGATCCGGAGAAGCAAAAGAGAAAGTTCCAATTTCTAAAGAGGATTATGAAAAACGGTTAATTCGCCTGGACAAAGAAATTACAGACCTTAATAGTGTTAGCTGGGCCGGCGAAAAAATTCAGTTAGAGCCCGCATGGATGAATTTTCAGAAAGGCGATATCCTTACCAACAACGAAAAACAAGAATATACCATTATTTTTATAGATTCTGACGAACTGCGGCTTGAAGGCATTGTATCTTCGGGGGATACATTGTTTCTTGGTGATGAAGAGATACGCTGTACGATAAAACCAAACAGGCAGCCGCCGCTTGCGGGTATTCTTATTAGGGAAGAAAATAATCGGAGCATCGTATATGCGGAAAAAAAGCCGCAAGACCGTGAACCGGAGATAAAGGAAATAAAGAAGATTGAAAGTTTTATTGATTGGGATGCGATATGTTTTGAAAATGGAGAAAAAGCAAAATTTGAACGAAACGGAGGGTTGAACCTTATCCTCCAGGATGCCGCTGACTATGGTAAAACCGTCGTATCAAACAAGTTGCGTTTTAAACTTAAAAATAACAACAAAGAGGCGTTCAGGATTCAACTTACCGAAATGGATGATAACAGACATGATGATGAAATGCAAACAATATCGCCGCTCCGCCACTTTTTTGAAGATGAAGTATCGGTCAAAGACAATAAAAATAACGAATACACAATTTGTGACGGACGGGAAGCTGAAAACACCCTTGTTTTACGACGAAAATCCAAAAAAGGAGAAAAAAAGGGGGAATCCTGCCTTCCTGACGGCGATATTCTCAGGGTAGAGGTAAATACCTATCAGCTTAAAAAACAACTTGAGGCGGTTTCAACACTGATGAAAATGCCGGTTGGAGATCAGCGCAAGCTGATACGGCTTTTTGAAAACCGAAATGACCAAAACGTAAAATGGGAAAAACCCCGCGAAGAGCATATCTCCAAATGGTATGTTATCACCGATGAAACGCGGAGCGGATACTACGAACAGCGGCAATTTGTCGAGTATGCGTTGAATACGCCCGATTTTGCCCTCCTTGAAGGACCGCCGGGTTCAGGGAAAACCACGGTCATATTAGAGTTGGTCTGCCAGTTGGCAAAACTGAGGAAGCGGGTATTGCTCTGCGGTTCAACCCATGTGGCAGTTGACAATATACTGGAACGTTTAAAAGAAAAGCCAAGCCAAAACGGCCGCTCTCTTTTAGACCGGTTATGTATTTTGCCGGTGCGTATTGGAGATGAAAACCGGATCAATGAGGATGTACGGGAATTTCAGATCGATAACCTTAAAAATGACGCGGATATTAAAGAAGAGCTTTTGCTTGACGCCGCTAATCTTGTGTGCGGAACCACCATAGGGATTTTGCAGCATCCTCGCTTTATAAAACGAAACAATTCTGATTATCTAATTAATGGGAAGAAAATAAAAAACTCATGGATAGAACCTATTGTTCCTGAATTTGATTACTTGATTATTGACGAAAGCAGCAAGACGACCTTCCAGGAATTTCTTGTCCCCGCGCTCTACGCAAAAAAATGGATACTGGCAGGGGATGTGATGCAGCTTTCTCCGTTTACCGAACGGGAAAATATTGTCTCCAATCTTAAAAACCTTTTGATTGACGGTAAACCTTTAGAGCGTGATGTACAAGACGCGGTCTTTTACCTATGCAAACTCAAAGAATGTGTACGCGGACACAACCGAAACAACCATTTTGTGATCCCTGTTGCGGAAGGGGTTATTACGGCAATGCTTTTTGAACTTGCCAATGGCAGGATAGACGGCTTTCAAGATAAAATCGTGGTTTTTATTACGGATATTCCGCTGGAAAGTACCGCGCACAATATCATAATCAGGACGCCGGAAAGCAGTAATTATCTGGAACTGGCTGTTGCGGATATTATCGCGGTTGATAAAAACAGGTTGCCGGGTATGCGGAACCGCCTGCCTGAACGTCATGCGCTTCTATTATGGGAGAAATGGCAGGAAAGTGAACACGCGTTTATCCATAACGCGTATCAAAAAATATATCCGCTGCACTATGAAGAAAGAGGTAAAGAATTTTCAGACAGTTTTGAGATTGCAGAATATCTAAACGAAGATTTCAAAGATAAAAATTGGGCCGAAGAAGTTGCCTGGCGTATAGAACGGGAACATGAACTGCGGCTTAAAGAAAAGAGCAAAATAAAAGAGAACTATACCAGGGTCATTGAAGAGCTTATTCCAAAATCTCTTGATCGTGAGAAAATAGAGGACGCTATAAACGGCATCGCGGTGATGGCGTTTCCATCGATCCTTGAATCGCTGGTTCAAGGTATAAAAGGTTCCCGGAAACAGAAGGTAGACACCGCTATTTCCGAGGGTTTTAAGGAAAGCGATCTGAAAAATCGTAAGACAACGCTTGTTTACCAGCATCGGATGCATCCTGATATTTCACAGTTCCCCCGCGAACGCTTTTATAAAGAGCGGAACGCGCTTTTGGATGTTGAAAATCCTTCTATTGAAAAAGCACGTTACTGGGAGTATTCGCGTTATTCGTCCCGTACGGCATGGATTGATGTGCCGGAAGGAAAAACCGTAAGAAATTATAATGAGGCGGAAGTGAATGCTTTGATAAAGCATCTAAAAGACTTTCTTGAGTTTGCTAAAACACATGAACAGCCTGAGGGTAAAGAATGGACAGTTGCCTGTCTCACTTTTTACCGGGGGCAGGAGGCGCATATCAGGGAAAAACTCCAAGCCCTCAGCAAAAACGAACACGGCGTGTCCAATTTTAATATCAAAGATGGAAAATATAAGATAAACATAAAGCTGCATACGGTGGATAAGTTTCAGGGACATGAAGCTGATATTGTGTTTCTGTCAATGGTTCAAACAAAACGGGTAGGTTTTATGGATAATCCTAATCGTTTGAATGTGGCGCTTACGCGGGCTAAATTTCAACTGGTAATCATCGGTAAACATGATTATTTTGCGGAACAGGGAGATTCCGATGATTTGCAAGCGCTGGCGACAAAAAAGGAGCAATTATGATGAAGGTTACATTAACACGGGATATACCGCTTAAAACAGCCGTCGCATATCTTTCTTTGGAACGGAAGGTTAAACGCATTGATATTCAGGATTATTTGTCGGGCAAGCGTTTTCAGAACGAGTTAGTAGAACGGCGGATGCCTGATTATCTACAGAGCATCGAAATATATGACGGAAATAATCATTTGACAAAATACGGCGAGTCGGTAAGAGATACCGGTATGGTAAAGGTAAAGGAAGAAGGAAAATATCAGATATGGTATATCCAGAATGATTCATATTTTAAAACCAAAATATTCTATTTTAAACGGATACAGCCTCAACCGGACGGCCGCCGCACCACGATTAAGGACTTGCAGATTAATTTTGATAATGATAAACATGATAAACATTATTATTTACCAACAAGAGAAAATCCTTTTTCATGGATAACACTCATCAATAACGATAATATTCACGGAGAGCCAATCGAGGGAGAAACCATAATAAGGCTAACATGGACTTTGGACGGCTTGAAAAGCGAATACATTTTTAACGGTACGGCAGGTGAAAACAAAATCGATAATATAGCTATTCTTATTGAAAGCGATTTTCAGGAAATTATTCAGAATATTTTAAATCCCGCTTGGAATGTAGAAACACAACGTTTCAAGATTTTGCTGGATTACATTGATGATGAAAGCCTTGTTTCGTTTGAACGCGGCCACGAGGGGGCATGGAACGGGTTTGATGTGCATATTGACCAACTGCCTATTGAACCATACAGTGAAGAAGCCTTGCTTTGGCGGAACCGGCTTTTAAATAAAAAATTAGAAAAAGAATATTTCCATCCTAAAGATTTTAAAGATACGGTCCTTTCGCTGAATACGGAAGATGGATTTACCGCATACAAAGATTCATTGGATACGCCCGATGCAAGGCAGTATCTTGACCGCGAACTTGAAAAAAACAAAAAATCCGATAGGGATACGGCTTTTTGGCATCTGGCGGCGCCGCTTGATTTGAATCCTGGTATACCGGAGAAAGGTATTTTCGACACATTTGGATTGCAGCAAGGAGACGAATTGAGTTTTCGGGAAATTGTTGAAAGAATGGAGAGATGTCCTGCCGAAAGCATTTTTTATTACGATAGATACGTCATCAATAAACGGCAGCAGCAGGCGGCGGCAGCCTTTTTAAATACATTCGCTTGTAACAGAACATACCTGATAACCGATACGGCAAAACAGCCAGATAATAGCATAGTTCAAAATTCAAAAATCGTTCAGAAAAGCCTGACGGATATATTCGAAAAAAACAGACCCCAGCACGACCGGTATCTGATAATCGCCATTAAGGGAGAATTAAGAATATGGCATATTTCAAATTCTATTGATTATATCCGGTTTGCAGAAAACGATATTTCGGCGGATACAAAAGGGGAAATAGCGCAAAGCGTTATGTTTAATAAAGTGAAGCAAGACATGCTGCATACAGCATTACGGAATTTTATTCAGCAAGAGGTGAAAAATGGCTAAGATAGAACCTATATTAAAATCGGAAAGTATTGATTACGGCAATGTAGAAATGAAAGATTTCTGGCTAAAAAGAAACGGCATAACCGCATCTTCTATAAAAGAGCCGAATCAATCAACGCATTCTAAAATAAAGGAACTAATTGATTTAGCAAAAAACGGTATTATCTGTGTGCAGTCAGAAAATTTATCAGATTCATCGTTAATACAAGACTTATTTAATGCCGCGGATCGTGGAAACAGAATTTATCTTTTAACAAATGTACGGCCGCCCAAGGATGCAATAGGGCAGCTTGCGGGCAGGTGCCTGATGCGATACGGCTTAAAAAACATCGGCAGCTTTGTTTTGATCAACCCCAATACCGATAATCCGGACGGAATCCTCTATACAGGTCAATTTACCGAGGCGGGGATTCAATTTCCGTGCAATTTATTGTTTAAATTAGACGCGGAACAAACAGAAGTTTTATACCGGCATTTTTCTCGGCATTTTTGGTACGCCGCCGGTAAAGAAATCGTTGACGCAAACGGAAGAGAACACGATGCGGGGGACGCCCCAATAGATGTTTTCCCCTGTACCGGTAATTTCTGCGATTCGGAGTATGTTAAAAATACGCTCAACTCTTTAACAGAAGGGGTAAGTATTCTTACCGGTTCTATCGGCAGTAAAGCGTATGTTGATTTTAAGCGCCTTAATAATTCAACGGTTATTACGTCGTTGTCAGGCAATAACAACGATTTGATCCCTTCAATAAAAGAGCGGGGAAACACCTTATTGGCAATGGAAAAGGGTAATTTCCTGAATGTTTTCATAGGCAGCAGTGGGTGTTGGGTAATACCAAAAACAATTATTACACAAGATGATATTTTTTACGCGCTTAAACTCAACGAAAATCAGTATTCACAAGTTGCACAACTCATGGACGGGTATAAAGCGGCCGCGGATTATGAGTTTACCGGTATTGAAAAAAGAGGAAAGGTTTCTGAAAAGACAATTCTTTATTTGGGTAAAGATCAAAAAGAAGCGTTAACCATAAAAGAGTTTATAGAAAAAAATCTGGGAGATCAGCCCCAAAAAACGCTGCTGCCTTTGAATGAATTCGACAATTTTGAGCCTGAATTTAAAGACGAAGATAACGCGGTTAAGGTAGAATACACTTGGCGGACGCTGCCTTTTTACTTGCCTGAAAGCAACAATGAACATCCCCTGTACGGGCGATGGGAAACAGAAAACAAGAAAATTACGGCTATGCTTGATAGTATCCTAAATAAAATTGATATAACAGAAAAAAACGAATCGAATTTGGCAAAACGTCTTGTACGTTTTTTTCTAGGGAAAAAACAGAAATTTTCTGAATACAGAAGGCAGATAGACGAATTGAAAACAGTCAATTTTGGCCGGTTGCAGCCGAATGAATTAAAAGAAAAGATAGACGGGATTAATGCAATCCATCAAAAAGTTATCGGAGAAGCCGCTGAGATCGCGGAAGAAAACCGAAAAGCAAAGATTGAAGAAGAGATCGAGAAGTTAAAAGAAGAAATTAAGACGAAATAGTCGGAATTGCAGAATAAACAGGAAAATCTTGCTTCAAAAGAAAAAGAACATGAAACTAAACTTGCCGCATTCTATAAAGACTACATAGAACAACAGAAGTCGATGTTTAAGACAAAACTTGATAAGGAAATAGAACAGGATAGAACAGCAATTGCGGAAAGAAAAGCGGTATTGAATAAAAAAAGAGAAGTACTTGCGTCTAAAGAAAAGAAAGAGAACGGGGTATCTGAAAACAACACGCCGCCTTTATCAGAACCAAAAGAGACAGAAGGGAGAGAGGAAAATGGGAAACAAGAATAATAAACACGGAAAGAAGAATGTTGCGGGAAACCAGAAGACTCAGACAAGCCGGAAAGAAGCAGAGAATCGGGAAAATTCTGATATAAAAAATGAACAGGAAGCGGATATACAGAAAAAGAACGAACAAGATGAACAAGATATAGAAAAATTGAGAAAAGAGATCGGCCGGGAAGACGCGGAAATACGGAAAAAGCAAGACGAACTTGCGGTAAAAGAAGCGGACAAGCAGACCGGTATCGATTCTTTTTCCCGTAAATACGAGGATGCCGATAAGCTGCCAAAAATAATCCGTGAAGAACTGGAACAAGCAGCCGGAAAGAAAAACAAAGAAAAGAATCCAGAGGAATCGGCGGACGCTGAGGAAAAGATAAAAAAGCTAAAAGATATACAAGACATAACCTTCAGATTAAAATTAAAAAACGATATATCTCAGATTGAAAGTACAATTGACGCAAAAACAAGGGAGATTGATCAAAAAGAAAAACAAAAAATCAAACCGGTCTCCGGATCAGAAAACAAATCTGAATCATCATTGAATCTTATTTTGGACAAAAAATCTACTCATCCCGGCGGCGGACAGAAAACCACGCTTGAAGTTTCAGAACTGCCGTATTTACCGGAGATCGGCCGTTTGTATCAGGCAGGCGGCCAGGATTATTTGGCAATAAACAATTGGGAAGAATTTGAACCGGGGCAAAAAGAAGCCGAAAGGCTCAAAGCAATACTATGCGCGAAAAGGAGTTGATTAGCATGGCAGAACAGCGGATTGTCATTACGTTGGACGAAAACGGCAAAATCAATGCCGCTACCGAGGGTATCAAAGGTGAAATGTGCCTTGATGAACTTCAGGAATTACTGGGGGAAATAGCGGAACTGGAATCCATTTCAAAAACAGATGAATTCTATCAGACAAACGAGTTGCATGCTCAGAATAAAATCACAAGGAGACAACAATGAGTTCTGTTATAAAAACCATCACTCCCTTTATAAATAAGGATTTACTCTTGCAGGCCCTGGATAAAAACGGCTGTAACTATACCTTGCAAGGGAATGAAATTATCACCGACCGAGTCGATATTCGCGGCAATCAAAAATTTATTTGGCATAATGGAAAATATCTTTTTCAACATGACAGCCATGATGTATGGAGAAATCTGAATATAAAAGAACTACAGCCGGTAAGCGGTTTTTTGAGCGCGGTTGAAAAAGAATACAACGCAATTTATAAAAAGAAACTTGAAGAACTTGAACAACTCCGTCTGGCGGCTTTGGCCGAAGCGGAACAGAGGCGTTTAGAACAGGAACGGCTTCGGCTGGAACAGGAACGCAGGGACTATGTTGAGAAACAAAGGGCAAGCATCATAGCCAAGGCAAAAGAGAAAGGCTATTCGGTGCGCGAAGAGAAGGTAAAAGAAAAAATCAAGCTGGTTCTGGTAAGAACAACCTACTAATATGAATATCGCCTATATTGAAGAACACAGCTATATCTATGGCCCCGGCTGCCGTTTTGTTATATGGGTACAGGGCTGTTCTATTCATTGTAAAGGCTGTTGGAACCAATCCATGTGGAACTTCGAGCCTAACATGATCATACCTGTTGAAGAACTTTTTTTACGGATTTTTAGAGAAAAGGAATCGATTGAAGGTATTACCATCCTTGGGGGAGAACCCCTGGATCAATATGAAGATACATTGCACATTTTAAGCATGAGTAAAAATGCCGGTTTAGACACCATGCTGTTTACCGGCTATACAATACCGGAGCTTAAAGATAAAGGCATGAATGCCATCTTTGATGTTACCGGCATACTTATTACCGGACGATACGAACAGGATCGGAGAACTATTGAGCGTCAGTGGATTGGTTCAACAAATCAAGAGATTCATTTTTTATCTGAGCGCTGGAAAAACTTTGAAAAAATAGATGCAAATTATGTAGAAATCTCGATTGATACTACCGGCAGTATCACCATATTAGGATTCCCTGACGAAGAGTTCATTTAGGCGGCCCCTTATTATTGAAGGCGCCAGGCAAACTCCCAAAGGAGCCCCGTTAATCGGAATTTTTGCATGAATATGCAAAAATTCACCAAAGTCCCACAGGCTCCTAGGAGTATAGCCGGAAAAAAGGGCCTTGCGGAAGTGTATTTTTTGGTACAGCGCGAGGGGGTATTCCTGTTGAAGCGAAAGCGGCGCTCAACTTAAAGGCCAAAAACCCAAGGGCGCATCTAAAAATCCCGGTTAAGAATTTGCGGGGCTTTGCCCAAAAAGCGCAAAAAATTTCGTGCTTTTATTTTATTATATGATTATAATAGATATAATGTTACAAATATAATTTGGAGGTTTTATGAAACGGCTATTTATAACGGCATGTATCCTGTTGCTTGCGGCAGGAGCGGTATGCGCCCAAAATTCGGTATCGGCGTACACTACCCTGGAAGAGCCTCTGGCAAAGGCTCTGTTTGAGCAGTTCCAAAAGGAAACAGGCATTACGGTCAATTTTGTGCGGCTTTCAGGCGGCGAGGCCATAGCCCGTATGGAAGCGGAGAGGAACAATCCCCAGGCTTCAATCTGGGTTGGAGGTGTCGGCCTTGACCATATCACCGCAAAATCGAAGAATCTGACCATTCCCTATTCATCCCGGTATTCAAACAACACCAGTTCAACGTTCAAAGATCCTCAAAACTTCTGGATAGGTCTCTATGTAGGGCCGCTTACCTTTGCTACTAATCTTGACAGGGCAAAGGAATTGGGGCTGACCCCTCCCAAGAGCTGGGCGGACCTTCTAAAACCTGAATACAAGGGGCAGATCCGTATGGCAAATCCCAATTCATCGGGGACGGCCTACAATGTTATTGCTACTATCAGAACCCTTAACAATAAGGATGAAGAGGCCGCGTTCAGCTATCTTAAAAAACTCGACTCCAATATCGATCAGTACCCCAGTGCGGGGGCTGCTCCGGGCAAGAGCGTTGCTATCGGCGAGATTCCTATTGCAATAGGGTATGCCCACGATCAGGTAAAGCTCAAGGCCGAAGGGGCCAATCTTGAGATTCATGCTCCGTCCGAAGGGAGCGGCTATGAGCTTGCCTCTATGTCCCTTATCCGGGGCGGTAAGGATCAGCTTAATGCCCGTAAACTTTACGACTGGGTGCTTTCATCCAAAAATGCCCAGAAGCTGTTTACGCAGTGGTATCTGGTTCTGGTAGCCCAAGGCGCGGAGAAGCATCCGCTTGCACTGTCTCTGGATCAGATCAAGACGGTTAATCAGGACATGGCTTGGGACGGAGATGCGGTAAACAAGAAACGGCTCCTTGATCGTTGGAATGCCGAGATTGGATCGAAGAGGTAGCCGGGGATAGAAAGGTAGAAGCGGGGGCGGCAGGAACGGAAGGTATCCGTATACCGTGCAGGTTTTTCCTGTTGGGGCGGACGGCAAATTCCGGCCTTTCAACATAACCCTAAAGCCGCTCCTGTTAAATAACGTCTATCAATGAACAACCCCGCCCTTTAGACTAATCTTGACCCATAACGTAAGAACGAATAACCAAGAAATTTTACCACAAAGGAACCCAGGGCACGAAGAATTGGAGGGCAACCCTCCATACCCCGTCTTTCAACCGTTTTGTATTGAAATTGAATAAAAACCCCCGGAGAAATACCGGTAAGTTCGTATATGAATGGATTTCATAGGCGCAATACAATACTTTTTAGCGGTTTTTTCTTGTTTCCTGCGGGATCATCTTTACGCCCTTTCAGCCTTCTCTCAGCACTGTAACCTCCGATAGGGCTCCCGCTGTGCTGCCTTTAACTGGTAACACGCTCCCGCGTGCTTCTATCGGTGTCCTTTGTGTCCGCGAACCATCGAACCTAAGGTTCGCGGTTCGATGTGTTCTTGGCGGTTAAATTCTTCCTAAAAGACAGGTAATCAATCGTCGAATTGCGGGTCAAGTTTAGCCTTTAGGGACGGGGTTTGCTGTACTCTTCGAGCGTTCGGAGTTTGCAAATTTATACGATTTTTGAGCAAAGCCCCGCAAACTCCCCCGCGGTACTAATAAGAGGCAAAGCATGAAAATACAAAGGTCAAAGAAAAATGCGTCAATAGGACGGAAAAATAACACGGGCAGCCTTCACCTGATGCTCCTTCCCGCGGTGATCCTTGTTTTTATTTATCATTACATCCCTATTGGGGGGCTGGTTATGGCCTTTCAAAACTATCTCCCCGCCTTGGGAATAACCGGGTCCAAATGGGTTGGCCTAAAAAACTTTGTGTTTTTATTTAACATGATGGAATTTCCCCGGGCCCTGCGGAATACTGTTTGGATTGCGGGCTGTAAAATCGTATTGAATATTGCGGTTCCCGTTGTCTTTGCACTGCTTCTGAACGAGGTCCGCAGAAAAGCCCTCCAGCGGGGGATTCAAACCCTGATCTACCTTCCCCACTTTGTCTCCTGGATACTGATGGCGGGGATTCTCCGGGACCTGCTTTCGCCCCAGGCCGGACTCATCAATACAGTATTGGTAAAAATGGGATTCGGCTCAATCTATTTTTTAGGGGACAACCGGTTTTTCCCCTGGGTGCTTATCTTCTCCGAAATCTGGAAAGAGTTCGGCTACGGCACTATTGTGTATCTTGCGGCCTTGACCAGCATTGACCCCACCTTTTACGAGGTGGCATACGTGGACGGGGCTAACCGCTGGCAGCAGCTTATCCATATTACCATTCCGGGAATAGCCCCCATGATTGTGCTTATGACGACCCTCAGCATGGGGAATGTGCTTAACGGGGGCTTTGACCAGATATTCAACCTCTACGCGCCGGTGGTCTATGAAACGGGGGATATTCTGGATACCCTGCTCTACCGGCTGGGCCTTGTGAGTATGCAGTTCAGCGTTTCTACCGCCGCCAGCATGATGAAGTCCATTGTCGCCCTAATACTGATTACCGTTTCTTACCGGATAGCCTACAAAACTACCGGATACCGGGTACTGTAACCGCAAGGAGTTATTATGACCTACCGGAAAACCCCCTTAGACCGAATTATTGACGGTGTTATTCATATCGTATTGTTATTGGCCGCTGCCAGTTGTGTATTTCCCATGATCCATATTCTGGCGGTTTCGCTGAGTTCTTCCGGCCCCGCTTCGGCGGGTCTGGTGGGTATTTGGCCGGTAGATTTCTCTACCGACGCTTACCGGTATATCAGTTCCAAGATTGAATTCTGGCGGGCCTTTTTGGTTTCAATCCGGCGGGTAGGCTTAGGGCTGATCGTCAACAGCATCCTGACCATCCTCTGCGCCTACCCCCTTTCCAAGCCGGCCCTCCGTTTTCCGGCCCGAAAATACTACACGGCTTTTTTTCTGGCGGCCATGCTGTTCAACGGCGGCCTTATCCCCACCTACATCACGGTGGCGAAAACCGGCATCATGGGCAGCGTCTGGGCGCTCATCCTTCCCGGCGCGCTTCCCCTTTTTAACATGATCGTGCTCCTTAACTTCTTCCGCGATCTCCCCGGCGAAATTGAGGAAGCCGCCTTTATCGATGGGGCGGGGCACTGGACGGTACTCACCCGGATATACATTCCCCTTTCAAAGGCGGCTCTGGCAACAGTAACCCTCTTTGTGATCATCAACCACTGGAACGCATGGTTCGACGGACTTATTTACAACAACCGGCCGGAAGGCTATCCCCTGCAAAGCTATATGCAGACCGTTCTGGTTCAGGCTGATTTCAGCCTCCTCTCTATTACCGAGATGGAACTTTTTGCCGCGGTCTCGGATCGAACTGTTAAGGCCGCCCAGGTTTTCCTGGGGATGATTCCGGTCCTCATCGTCTATCCCTTCCTCCAGCGTTACTTTACAAAAGGGCTGGTGCTGGGAAGCGTTAAGGGATAACCTTGGTTCAATTTAGCCTTTAATGGCGCCGGCGGTGATACCGGATACTATTTTTCTATTAAAGAAGATAAACAGGATAAGCGGAGGAATGGTAATCAGTATCACATCGGCAAAGAGTAAATTCCAGGAACTTTCGTACATGCCCATAAAATTGTAGAGGGTCAACTGTACGGTAGGATTCCTTGAACCCGGCAGGAAATAGAGGGGGTTCACAAAATCATTGAAGATTGCGACCGATTGAAGCACCGTTATGGTCGCGGTTACCGGCAAGAGAAGGGGGAAAATAATCCTGGCAAACATATACCAGGAACCGCAGCCGTCCACGTATGCGGCTTCTTCCATCTCACGGGGAATGGAAGCGGTAAAACCCCGGTACAGCATGGTACAAAAGGGAATATGCAGGGCGGTCTCCACCAGGATCATGCCGAAAATAGAGCGGTATATCCCGATAAAATTCATCACCCATATAGTCGGCAAAATAGCGGGGGGCAGCATAAGGCCGGTGAGGATCATAAGATTGATCCCCGACATGAGCTTGCCGGAAACCCTCTGGAGTATATAGCCCCCCAAGGAACAGATCAGAATGAGCAATACAATGGAACCTGCTGTGATGATCACACTGTTGAAAAACGCCCTGACTATCATAAACCTTTGGGCGGAAATAACCTGGGCATAGTTTTCAAAATGAAGGGTGTCCAGAGGCCAGGATAGATTCATCAATCCCGCTTCCCTTCTATTTTTAAGGGAATTGATCAGCATAAAATAAAAGGGAACAATAAAAATCACGAGGGCGGAACAAACCGTTACGATATCAAGCAAAAGATAGGAGCGCTTCTTTTTCATTATAGATCCACCTCCCTGCTGATGATAAACCGGTACAGGGGAAACACAAGAACAATGATCAGTATAAACATGATCACGTTCCCGGCGGTTGAAAGGCCGAAGAATCCCGATGCGTACTGTTTATAGATGATAGACGCCAGGGTGTCGGTGGCGAATCCCGGCCCCCCCTTGGTCATGGTCCATATCAACTCAAAGGAGCGGATCCCCCCGATAAAGGCCAGGATGATCACCGAATTCATGGATGACCGGACCAGGGGCAGGGTGATATGCCTGAACCGCTGAAAACCGCCCGCGCCGTCAATAGCGGCGGCTTCATAGTAGGTCTCGGATATTCCCTGTAGGCCGGCGATATAGATAACCGTCGCGACGCCCAAGCCCTTCCATACATCGGTAAAGATGACGGAAAAGAGGGCCAGATTGGAATTGCCAAGCCAATCGGGGCCTTCAATGCCAAACCCGGCCAGGAGCGTATTAAACAAACCCCTGGTGGGGTGCATCAGGGAACTAAAGGCCAGCCCCACCGCGACGGTGCTGACCAGATTCGGAAAGTATACTATGGACCTTACAATATGCTTGCTTTTAATTGGAGAGGTAAGCAATACCGCGAGGCCCAGGGCAATAACCGCCTTGAAACCGCAGGTTAATATGGAGTAAAGGAGGGTGTTCTTGATGCCTATATTGAGGGAGTACTCAGAAAAAAAAGTGATAAAATTATAAAGCCCCACAAACCGGAATTCCGTTAAATTCCATACCGTCAAACTGAAAAAAAATGAAATAACCGTGGGCAGTATAAAAAGAATTATAAATATAACTACCAGGGGGGTTATAAACCAGATGTTATAGATTCTATTTTTCACTTCTTGCCTCCCCAATTCTCCCTGATCCGGGTATTATACAGGCCGCGCAAAAGACGGCCTGTTATTATACATATAGGGCGGGGTTTTCTACCAGCCGGGCAGATTAAGGAGAACCGCCTGTTTCCGCACATCCTGATCGTAGGCAACCGCGGCGTCCCTGGGGGACATTCTGCCGGAGCTGACTTCAATACAAAGCTGCTCCAGATTAGGCCCCTTAACAGGCGATTCAAATTCAAGCGCGGGCTGGTATTTACCGGCGTCAAAATACTGCTGCGTATCCAGTACTCCGGGGATGGCGGTACTGGGCAAACGGAGACCCTTTATCACCGGCGGTCCCCCTGGTTTTACCTTGGAAGTGTACAGATCGTATGCTTCCTGGGTAATAAGGAAATCGAGGAATTTCTTTGCCGCGTCAATATTGGGGCTGTTCTGATAAACATAGAGGCCGCTGGGCATCCAGATAGTGATCCCTACATTATTGGGATCGTCCCCGGGCTGGGCAAATACCCCTATATCGTTGATCTTATCAGGATAGTTGGTGTCGATAAAGGTAAGCCTATGGGTTTGCATGGAGAAATGGGCGGCCTCCCCGTTGGCCAACATCTCAAACCCCTGATCCAGCGTAGTGGCCAGATAATCCCTGTTCAGATATTTAGCGGTTTCCGCCAGCTTTTCAAAGCTCCGCAAGGCAGATGGAACGGTAGCGTATTTGGCGCGGTTGGCGGTATACTCCCGCGGCCAGTTGGGCATCGCGGATTTGATATAGTATTCTTCCGAAAGGAAGATCATCTGGGATGTCCATGTATCCTTGTAGGTACCCAGGAGAGCCGGAATTCCCGAAGCCTGTATCTTATCGCAGTTGGCAAGGAAGTCCTTCCAGGTTTTAGGTACATCTAGCCCAAGTTTTTGGTATATCTTCTTATTTATAGTATATAGCGCCGCCCTGTGCGGAATAATCTACCGGAACCGAGTAGAGTTTTCCGTTTACCGATGAAGAGGCCCTGTACAGATCGTCAACCTTCGTCCCATAATCCGCGCTCAGATCCACACAGTTCCGTTCGGGGTTTATGTCGTTGATCTTGGAACCTGTATTGAAGATAAAGACATCCGACATATCGCCGGAGGCAAGCCGTGTTTTAACAATGGTTTCACCTTCGGCGCCGCCTACCCTAATTTCCAATTCGGGTCTGATATTATACTTTTTTTCCAATTCAGCGAAAATAAGCTCATGCCCGTCCATAATCGTATTCCGCGTCCACAGAATAGTAAGGGGTTGAGGCTTAGCGGCGGACGTTCCTCCCGCGGCATTGTCCCTGCCCGCGCCGGCAAAAGACAGAACGCTTCCCAACATAAGAGTGAGAATAACGAAAGCTGCTCTTTTCATATAGATCCTCCTAATAAAATTTAAACCGGGACACAGCCGCGGTTCCGTTTTCATTATATGGACAGAATTATCTATATGAGAATGGACAATTAAACAATAAACCCTAAAATATCCAATACAAACTTTTCCTTAAAATTAAAAATAATTTCCATAATTCCGCCGGTTTCCATTATCCCCGTATTATCCTAAGCGGTGAAATTTAATGTACAAAAAATTCTATACAAATAAAATATTCCGGTTTATCATTTTCCAAGGGCGTTATCATGCGGTTTAAAACCAGGCTCATTGTTACCTATTCCATATTTGTGATCTCTTTAATAATGCTGATGGGCTTCTTTTTAGGCGCCTATCAGCTTAAACATCTGGAGGAATTTTCCTATCAGGAACTGAGGATTCTTGCGGAAAATATGTCCCACCAGTTGGATGAAATAGTCAGGCCCATGACCTTTATCACAGAATTCCTCCTTTCGGACAATAAAACCCTTACCGCCATTATCATCCTTGGCAGGGTGGAACGGAACGCAGTGAATAATTCATTTATAACCCAGGCAAAGGGTAATGTTCAGTTCGCCATCACTACCTACTGTACCGATGTCAATTTTCACCGGGTAAATTACTTCAGCAGCCACGGAGATATCATATCCAGCAATGTCCGGGAAGACACCATACCCGACGGGCAGGCGGATTTATCGGCCCTGCCCCAGCTTTCCCTGGTTGACAAGGCTATGGGTAAACCTGTGCTGTTCCCTCTTTGTCCCGACCCCTAGGAGCCTGTGGGACTTTGGTGAATTTTTGCATGTTTATGCAAAAATTCCGATTAACGTGGCTCCTTTGGGAGTTTGCAAGGTATAAATTTGCAATAAATTGCAAATTTATACGATT
>JAISQR010000380.1 GCA_031274035.1 Treponema sp.
TACCAGCATCTTTCTCCTCTTCATACCAACCTCCCTCAATTATAACCGGTTCCAACCGGCTTAGGTTTATACCGAATACAGGCGCCCCGAACAGCCTGCCGCGCTTGCCGATTTTCCGCATAAACATACAAAAATCCCGCCCGAACAACGGGCCGCGGCGGAAACTTTGTTTTCGTTGCGGTTTACATTCACGGCAGTGAATTTTATACGGTTTTAAGCGCAAAGCAGCGGCGAACCGCCGGACAGATACCTGTATATTTCGGTATAGTCTATTATTCAACGGTTTCCGCTATAAGTCAAGAAAAAATTTACCTTTTATTGAAAATATTTAAATAGCGCCGCTTGCCCGGAACTTTACTTTTGGGCAAACGGCCTTAGATATAGGAGTTTGTTGTATTTCACGCATAAACAGGATTCAACTTAGCCAATTCAATGTTTCCGCGTCCCTGATGATTCCAAAATTCTTACCTGCAATATCGTTTTAATGGTTTAATTATAAGAGAATGGCTGGAAAAAGCATTTATCCCCTTAGGGCTTCTGAATAATCCATTTATAATCCTTCCAAAAAACGCCGGAATCTTTCGCCGCAATTTAGGTATTGATCAAAACGTTCCGCATAGAGGGCTGCTGTCAGCGGATCAGGATCGTAGCGGTCCTTTACGCGGATCATCCGCCCGGCGCCTTCTTTAATATCCGCCGCTTCACCAAGGGCAAGGGCGGCAAGGACCGCGTCCCCGGCAAGCTCGGCGTCGGCTATTTCAGGGACAAGCAGGCTGCATGCGCAGAGATCGGCCTTGCGCTGGTTCCACAGGGTGTTTTTGCACTGGCCGCCTGAACAGCGCAATTCCCCAACCGGAAACCCGTAACAGCTCAATTCATGCAGGCTTATACGCACCTGGAAGCCTATAGTTTCCAGTACCGCCCTGCCCAGTTCGTCCCTGTCCGGAAATTCTTGAGCGGAAACAAAAGCGGACGCGCTAAAGCCGCCCGCGGTGAACGCGCCCGGTGTTTTAGGCATAAAAACAGGAAAAACGCCGGGAGCGGCTCCGTGCGGTTCCCGTGCAGGGCCTGAAAGGAGCCGTTCCAAAAGCGGGGCATAGTCTCCTTCCTGGCCTGTCAAGCCGCGGTACCAATCGAAGAGCCTCCCCGAAGCGGGTATCACAAGGCCCGTATTCCACAAACCTTCAAGCGCGTGGGGAAGTACACGCAGCCCCCTGCCTTCCGCGGGGGATATGCCGCATACGTTGACGCCCTCGGAACTGCCGGCGCGTCCGCAGGCCAGGCCCGGTTCCAGCGTACCCGTGCCTATAAGCGCGGCAATAAAGTCGCTTGCGCCCGCCGCTATGGGCGTTCCCGCGCTCAGCCCCAAACGCGGCGCGGCTTCTTCCGAAACACAGCCGGTAAAGGTTCCCATCTTTACAAACGGAGGGAATTTTTCCGCGTCAAGATCAAAGACGGCAAGTTGGGCATGGTCCCAGTAGATCGGCGTGTAGGCTGTATGGGGAAGCGCCGTAAAGGGTTCCGCGCCCAGACGCCAGGAAAGCCATTCATGAGAAGAGAGAAAAAAGCGGATCCGGTCATACTCTGCACGGCGGTTCCGCTTGAACCATGCGGGACGGGGCAGAAAATAGGAATGTATGTCCGTATTTTCCGGTATATACACCCTCGAATCGTGCCAGTAAAGGGGCGGAAGGCTTTCCCCTTTTTCTGTAACAGGCACAAGGGTAGGCCCATTCCCGGAAACGCAGACCGCGAGGGGGCGTATCCTGCCGGCCGCCTGGCTAAGCGAAGAAAGCGCGCGCTCAAAGGCCGCTTCCCAGGCCGCGGCCGGAAGAACTTCGAGGCCGGTTCCGGCGTTATCCGCGGGATATACTGCGCGGGCAAAGGCAAAGAGACGCCCGTCAAGGCCGATGAGGGCGGCCTTGAGCGATGATGTGCCGATGTCGGCGGCAAGAACGTATCTATCTGATAGGGGGAACATGGTATACCCTTATTGCTCCGGCTCCGCGGGCGGGTTATTAACGCTGAGGAGCTTTTCAATGATAACGCGGTTATCCAGAAGGGAACTGACCGACAAACCCTGGTGGAGACGGGAAATAGTTTGGGCAAAGAGCTTAGTGATGTTCACGCTGATATACCATTCGCGGTGCAGCGCTTCTTCCTGATAAACCGCATTGGTACCGATAATACGGTAGAAAAGGCCCTCGCGGTAGGCTTCGTCAAAATAGGCAATGGCATTCCCGCTAAAAAGCGGAAGACTGACGGCGCAGATGACGCGGTTTGCGCCCTGTTCCTTGAGGAATTTCATGGCTTTAAGCAGCGTACCGCCTGTACCAAGCATGTCGTCGGCCATGAATACCGTTTTACCGCTTACGTTGCCCAAAAGCCGCATCTCGGAAATGTTGCTGTCAAGCGCATCCTTGCTGACCCGCGAATAGTCGCGTTCCTTGTAGAGCAGCGCAAGGGGCTTTTTAAGGGAATTGGCGTAGAACTTGTTCCTGTCTACCGCGCCGGTATCGGGAGAAACCACGACAAAAGGGCCGTCAAGCACACCGGAAAGCCGTGAAAGCGCCCGTATGATCTGATAACTGGCATGCAGGTTCTCAATGCCCATAAAGGTAAAACAGTTGCCTATCTCCCGTGAATGAATGTCAAGGGTGATAATACGGTTGACGCCGAGGAATTCCATCTGCTTCCCTACCCTGCTTGCCGTAAGCCCCTCCCTGCCCTTGATCTTATGCTGCCGGGAATAGGGGTAGATGGGAAGCACCACGGTAATCGTGGAAGCCCCCGCCTGTTTGACCGCGTCTACGGTAACAAAAATCGTCATAAGGTGATCGTTTACCGAAAGCTGTTTCGTAAACTCGCCGCCGTTAAAATTTACCGGATAATGATTCTCTACATCCTGTATAATGTAGATATCCTTACCGCGTATAGATTCAAGGATTTCAGCCTTTATCTCTCCGTTTGAAAAGATAACAAAGCGGGCGGGCACCTTAAAATGAGGGGTGCGGCAGGTATCGATCCTGCCGGATAAGGATGGGGAAGATGAGACAGTATCGTTGATAAAATTGATTTGTTCTATTACAGAAGCAGTATCTTGAGCGTACCTCTTGGCAAGACCGGATACGGTCCGTTCAAAATTTCGGCGGTAGCCCTTCTTGAGGTGCATTATTACTTGACCGGCAAATACTTCCCCCCCGGGACAGGCAATGACAGCAAGTTTTGCAGCACTGGAATAATTCATGGATAGCCTATATTAGCACGGCAGGGGGAGAGCGTCAATGCGTCAGACGCGGTCCGCCGAACCAGAGGTTCGCAGGCGGGGAAGGGGCGCCCAAAAAGACGTACGAAAGCTAGAAGCCTGTGGGACTTTGGTGAATTTTTGCATATTTATGCAAAAATTCCGATTAACGGGGCTCCGCGAACCTTTGGTTCGATGGGAGTTTGCAAGGTATAAATATTCATGTTTATGAATATTTATACCATTTTATGCGCGAAGCGCAACAAACTCCTAGGTTGGGGGGTAGGGCGCAACGAAGTGCGCCCGTAGGGGGGCCGGAGAGCAAAGGCGCCGGTGTGCGGAAAAATGCCCGGAAACAGGCCCCCCTCCTGAGTAGTTACACAATTTTTAATCAAAGTTGCTTTAAATTTAAGATAATAATATTGTATTAATTTAAGTATTGTGGTATGTTAATAACTAAATATACTGTTTTTTCAAGGCAGTGGATCCGGCAAGCTTGTTGCGGCGGCGGTCGGGTTTCCAGTGATATAGGATTCTATATCTATTATTAGGTAGGGTATAAAAACCCAAGAAGGGTTGGTATACCCTACTGGTCAATTTGAAGGGCGTACTGAGATATGGTGAGGAAAATATTATTCCGCCTTCCGGCAATTCTGATTATTGCCGGTATATGGTTCCTTTCCTCCCAAAGCATTCTGCCCCAGCCAAAGGATATTTTAGGTTTTGATAAGGTGCAGCATTTAATTGTCTATGCAGCCTTATCTATGAGCCTTGGACTTTGGTTTTCGGAAAACCAGTGGAAGAACAAGGGCCGTACTACTATACTATTGCTTTTTGGCATTGCGTCGGTTTATGGAATTGTTGACGAAGTACACCAATACTTTGTACCAGGAAGAGACTGCAATGTTTGGGATTGGGCCGCTGATGTTCTGGGCGCAATTTTGGGGGCCTTGGGCGCCGCGTTTATTGCCTGGAAAATCTGTTCCTGATAAGTGAGCCGGAGGAAAAGAGAATGGGAGATACGGGAGTTAGGTAGGTATTGATGTAATGATAGATGTTGATATACAGACTGATTCGGCCAAAGGGTATAATTACGGAAAAAATCGGGATACCGATGATGAAGAGATAAGTCTTATTGATCTTTTTGCCGTTTTGTGGAAGAAAAAAGTGATGATCATTACTATTACTCTGATTGCCGCAATCTCGGTGGTTGGTTTTTCTGTAGTTTCTTTGGTACTTCCCCCTGAAGAATCGCCTTTGCCCAATCAGTTTGCTCCTGAAGCGCACATGCTTATTAACGATAGAAATTCCTCTAGCGGAGCTGTTTCTTCCCTATTATCAAGTTCTAGCGGGCTTGGGAGCCTTGCGGGGCTGATGGGTTTAAGTTTAGGCGGGTCATCATTCAGCCAGCTTGCGGTTTATCTGTGTTCCACTAATACCCTTTTGGATACGCTGACGGATGAATTTGATCTTATCAAGAGGTATAAGATAGAAAAATCTCCTCGTGCCGAAAGCCGGAAAAAACTGAAGAACTTGCTGATAGCTGAAAATGATGCCGAAAGCGGCGTTTTTACGGTGAGTTTTTCCGATATCGATCCAGTTTTAGCCCAGTCGGTAGTAAATTTTACGGTGGCCTATCTTGAGAAATGGTTTGACGAATTGGGTGTTGATAAGAATAAAATTCAAAAAGAAAATTTGGAGGCAAATATCGCCAATACCTACAGGGAAATTCAGGAACTGGAAAAGGAGACCCATGAATTGGCCCGGACGGTTAATACCGGCCGGGTGGGGAGTATACCCTCAATAAATCTGGAGTTAAGCCGGCTTGAGTTGGAACTGGGAGCTCAGAAACAGGTGTATACCCAACTCAAAGTACAATATGAGCTTCTTAAGATTGACATGGCAAGCGAAAGCCCTGTTTTTCAGATTCTGGAGCTTGCTGAAGTGCCGGATCAAAAATCCAAGCCAAGCCGGGGGCTTATCTGTATAATTGTCGTCTTTGCCGCTGTTTTTTTTGCGGTGTTTATTGCATTTCTACAGAATGCAATTTTTAATATCAAAAAAGATCCCGAAGCTATGGCTAAGCTCAGAGGGGAGACCGCGTGATAAAGCAGAATTGTATAATATTGTGTATTCTTTTATTATGCGGCGGTATTTATGCCCAGGTCAATGAAAATTTGTTGCCGGAGAATACTCAACTTGCAATTGCATCTCCGGATTACCGCGTTACCCCTGGGGATGTCTACGCCTTGAGTTACGCGGCGGGATCCCAAGCGGTACAGTACAAAATAGTGGTTGATAGTACTTACCGAATTCGTGTTGCTAATCTAGGCGTTGTTGATGGAAATAATAAGACTTTTAGCCAGCTTAAAACGCAGGTAGAAACAATAGTGAATAACAACTATCCTCTAGGCGGGGTTCAATTTAGCCTAGCCCAGGCGTCGATTTTTAGGGTGCTGGTTAAGGGTGAAGTAAAGACTTCCCGTGAAGTGCCGACGTGGGGCTTGGAGCGGCTTTCAAGTCTGGTGGATGATAATTTGACCAATTTTGCGTCATTGCGGGATGTAACGGTACAGCCTGCCGGCGGCAGGGCCAGAGTATACGATCTTTTTTTGGCAAGCCGTAACGGTGATTTTGCCCAGAACCCCTATCTTAGACCTGGGGATACTATTACATTTAACAGGGTGAAGCGGACGGTAACTATAAACGGAGCCGTGGAACGGCCCGGTACCTACCAGCTTAAAGATGGCGAGAACATTAAGGATGTTATTGAATTTTATGGCAGCGGCTTTACCCCCGATGCGGATAAAACACGTATTGAGTTGGTGCGTCTTGTAAACAGTGATTCGCCATCGGGTAAAAAAATATTTCTTGCAGATCAGGACATAGCAGATAATTACATACTCGAAAATTATGATACAATAATGGTCCCCCAAATAACCAGTTTAAGGCCGGTTATGTTTATAGAAGGGGCTGTAGGCAGTTCCGATCTTGCAAGTCCTACGGTTGCAACTAGGTTTGTAGTTCCTTTTAATAAGGGGGAAAATTATGCGTCCCTTATACGGGCCAATAGAAGTTGGTTTTCGGCTGTTTCGGATACGAAGAATGCCTACATAATACGCGGTGAGGAGGAGATGCCTGTTAACCTTAACCCTATGCTGTATGATGAAAATTATCGAAACCAATATATTATAGAAGAAAACGACACTTTAATCATTCCTTTCAGACAGTATTTTGTTACCGTCGCCGGGGCTGTGGTAGCGCCGGGAAGGTATCCTTATATACCGGAACGTCAGTGGGATTATTATATTGCTCTTGCGGGAGGTTTTGTTCCCGGCAGGAATGCCTACGAAGCGATTATTATTAAAGATATAAGCGGTAAAGCTATGAAAAAAACAGATATAATAACGCCCGAAACAGTTATAACTGCCAAAACCAATGATTTTCTTTATTATTTTAATCAGTACGCTCCGATTATTACTACAACACTTTCTATTGTATCGACTTCACTTGCGTTATATACTGCATTGAGGACTCGTCAATAAATAATTACTAGGAGCCTGTGGGACTTTGGTGAATTTTTGCATATTCATGCAAAAATTCCGATTAACGGGGCTCCTTTGGGAGTTTGCAAGGTATAAATTTGCAATAAATTGCAAATTTATACGATTTT
>JAISQR010000381.1 GCA_031274035.1 Treponema sp.
AAATTGTATAAATTTGCAATTTATTGCAAATTTATACCTTGCAAACTCCCAAAGGAGCCCCGTTAATCGGAATTTTTGCATGAATATGCAAAAATTCACCAAAGTCCCACAGGCTCCTAGGGATATATTTTTCGATAGAGCCTGACCATGAGACAGTTGAAGGGCTTATATCCTTCCAGTGCGAAAACGCCACGGTTCCGTTTACCAGCAAATGGGAAGGGAAAACATTATATATAAAAGAAAAACCATCCTGGCAATACGGGAAGCGTTACCGTGTAAGTATTGACGGCGCTATCCTGACCGGCGATAAGAGGCGTTACCAGTATACGCTTGTCGATTATTTTTATTATGGAGAAAAAGATCAAGACCTTATGCTTGTTTCCTATTCCCCCCTTGACGGCGGGAATATGGAACGGAAGGGTGATATTTCATTTGTATTCAATAAACCACTCGATATTATTTCTTTTAATGAAAATTTTTCTCTGAGCCCCTACAGCAGTACAGCCGTATTATTCTCTCCTGATAAAAAAAGTGTTACCATAACCGCGCCTGACGGGTGGCCGGTAAACCAAATCTACACTTGGTCAGTTTCTCCAAAGGTGCTTTCTGACGATGGATACGGCATGCTGTACACAAAATCGGGGAGCTTTGCGACTGATTATTATACCGAATTGCCTGATGTACAAGAAGTGTGTCCGGCAGCGGACGCGGACGGCATGTATATCTACCAGGAAGGGGTTAGCATTGAGGGCAGTCTTATGGAATATACGCCTATCGGGATTATCTTTTCAAAGCCCATGGAAAAATTTTCCGTACAGCAGGCATTTACCCTGGAACCTTCTTTAAGCGGAGAATTGCGGCAGGACGCGGAAAACAAAGCGCGTTATGTGTTTATACCTGCCGAACCATACGCTATTAACGAACGCTATAAGATGAGCATTTCCCGTTCCGCTCAGGATACAGAAGGGCTTTCTATTTATGATACATTCACTATTTTTTTTAATTCTATTAATGAGTACCTTACCATATCATCCATACAATTGGACAGTTCAACAACGGCGGCAGACTTTTCAAATAACGATATTATACACGATCACACCTTCACTCTTACCAATCCGGTTAACGCAAGGAATTGGGTAATGATATGTATCAAATTTTCTTCAAACATAGAAGCGGCCCTCTGGCAAAAAACCGTTGAATCCATACAAATAACACCGGTATTTCCTTCAACCGCGGCATCGCCATACCTGATAAGCGCTGCATGGAATATAGACGGATCGGAATGTATAAGTACCTGGGAAAATTTCACCAGGTCTTCTGGCGGTGTATCTAACTACTATATGATTAAAATAGCGGGGGGGAAAAACGGCGTTCAGAATGGGCGCGGCGAATATATAGAGAATGATATATGGCTTATAATAAAAGCGTTATAATAATAATTTCAGCTCTTTTGATGGTTTCCTGCGGGGATATTCTGTTACCGCCGCTTACTATCTCTTCAGTATCAGTCCCTGCCGGATATGTTGATCCTGCATCGCTTACTGCGGTTACCATCGAGTTTTCCGCAGATCCTGAAATTATCTCTATCGAAAAGGCTTTGAGTCTTACCGAAAACGGCTCTGTTATGGATGGTATACTTACCAAAAACGATACGAAAATATCATTTGCGCCAATGACTGGATTCGTAAAGAATAAAAACTATGTGCTTATTATTACCACTGATGCGGAAGATAGTAACGGGAATTCACTTTTAAAAGAATTCCGCCGTTATTTTACTACCCGGTTGGAAACAGATCCTCCGCAGATTCTATCTATAACGCCTGATAATGACAGCGAGCTTACCGGTGAATTAGAAGCGCTGGAAATACAATTTTCAGAACCGGTCGATATTCCATCATTTGTAAAATCTTTTATAATTTCTCCGTCTTTTCCGTTTTTATACGAATTTTTTTATGACGATACGCATGTAAAAATTATCCGTCAGGAACCGCTGGTTAAGAACCAGCGGTATACGGTTACCATCGGGACATCATTAATGGACCGTGCGGGGAACGAATTATCTGAACCGGTGAGTATAAACTTTTTAAACGGGAATGACCGTTTGCCGCCTGAATACACATTATATCTTGACGGCGCAGCGCTTTCGCAGACAACTATAAATGAAGGGATATCTGTCAATGCCGAATTTTCCCTAGAATTCAATAAAAAGGTAATGGTAGATTCATTAAGCAGCTATATCTCGATAAGCCCGCAAACAACGGTAAAAATAACCGCTGATAAGGAAAGCCGGCAGTCAGTAAAAATACAATGTACATCAGGCCTCATGTGGGGTAAAACCTATACCCTCACCGTTCGGAAAGGCGTTGCGGATAACGCAGGAAATAAAACGGAAACAGACGTACAGTATATTTTGGTATGTAATAAAGAGGCTGAGCGGCCTCTTACCGTCCTGAAAGGATATTTGGATGTCGATTCTACTGAAATCAATGATGAGGATAGATTTTTTCCGTTTATGAGTACTAATATATACTCAACCATTATCTTTCCCGCACCGGAGTATCCTATTGATACTCCGGTAGCAACATCTCTTTATTTTGTTGTCAATGCGTCATCTGGTGCAAGCGCGGTTTCGCTTGTTTCCGCCATGCAGTCCATCAGAATGAATACCGCAAATAGCTGTTTAAATATAGATATAAAGAATATACAATGCGCTGATTTAACAGACACAATTTTTGATGATATTTCGTCCCTTATTTCGCAGGATAATGATTTGAAGGTTGAAGGAGGTAAAAACATGGGGATACGGGTTTATCTTGAAATTACCAACCGGGATGCTAATGGGCTTATTACCTTGAGCATAGCAAAGGATCTCTGCGATAATTTAAAAAACACTTTACAAACTGCCTGGGAGACAGTATACAACAAAGGATGAACGGGCTCTTGGGTATTAGACCCCCTTCGAATAAAGGTATATGATATGGATTTTATCATTCGTTTCTCCCTCCGCCGC
Source organism: Treponema sp. (assembly GCA_031274035.1). Lineage (GTDB taxonomy): Bacteria > Spirochaetota > Spirochaetia > Treponematales > Breznakiellaceae > JAISNI01. The sequence goes on from JAISQR010000381.1 coordinate 3,011, forward strand.
CCTGTTTCTGTTATAACGCTGCTTTTGGCAATTATCATGGGAGGTTTAGGAAGCGCTCTTTTTATTCCAGTTGATTTATTGCCGCATATAACGGTCAGAAATTTGCTTATCGCAACAGAATATGAAGGTATATCTGCCGGCGAGATAAGAAAAATGATAACTATTCCGCTGGAAGACGCCCTTGTGTCCCTTAGAGGGGTTAAAACTATTAGTTCCGTCTCCCGTGACGGGATTTCCCTTATATCAATCGAACTGCACTGGGGCATTGACGCCGATATAGCCTTGGTCGAATGCCGGGAGATTATTGATGTCTGCTTTGAAACGCTGCCAAGCCGCTGTAAAAAACCGATTGCAAGCAAGGACGACGCGGCTAGGATAGAAACTATAATAATGGTGCTTACGGCTCATGACAATGATTTACTTTACGTCCGGTACTTGGCGGATGAAGATATAAAACCAAGATTTCAGCGTGTACAGGGGGTCGGGGCAGTTGCGGTGCTTGGAGGTGAAAAAGAAGAGCTAAAAATACAAGTATACCGCGATAAGATGGAAGCAAAGCGGTTAACGCTTGACATGGTAGCCGATACGGTGAGCGCGGCAAACTTTGAATATCCCGCAGGGAATATCCAGGAAGGCGAGAAAGAACTCCTGGTAAAAACAGCAGGGTTATATGCCTCGCTTGATGATATAAAGCAAACCCCGTTGGTATTTAATGAAAACGGGCTGGTAAAGATACTGGATATAGCCGAAGTTGTACGAGGGGTGCAGGATAAAAGCAGTTTTTTCATGTATGAGGGAAAGCCTGCTATTAAGATAGCGGTCAATAAAAAGCAGGGATCAAGCCCTCTCATGGTGAGCGGAGAAATAAAAAAAGAACTGGAACGGATTAAACTGCTGTATGGGAATGTCTATGAAATACGTATTATCCGGGATGAAGCGGATGAAGTTATTACTTCCCTTATGTCGCTTTTATGGTCAGGTATTATCGGAGTGGGGATAACCAGCCTGGTTATTTATTATTTTTTTAAATCGATACGGCTTTCCTTTATCCTTGCATCCGTTATCCCTGTTTCGGCCCTGACAGCCGTTTTAATCCTTGCCCTGCTGGGAAAAACGCTTAATACCATATCTTTGGCGGGGATTGCTATAGGCATTGGTATGGTCATCGACAGCAGCGCCGTAGTGCTTGAAAACATCCAGAAAAAAATAACGGGAGAAAACGGCATACCGGATGTATCCCTTGTTTATGACGCCGTAAGCGAAATAAAGCTGTCGAATATCGGGTCGAGCGCCAGTACTATAATCGTATTTGTCCCTGTTCTATTTATAAAAGGTATACTCAGCGAGGTTTTTTCCGATATGGCTGTCTCTATTATTAGCTCAATCGCCGTTTCTTGTGTGCTGTCTCTCACCGCTATTCCGGCGCTGTTTATGCTCACCTATAAAAAAAGCAAAAAGGCAGATACCCGTATCGTTATATTTCTTTTGTCTAAATACCGCCGGGCATTGGGGTTAGTTATTAAAAAGCCGTATAGCTTAGTTATTATCATAGCATTTTTTATCCTGTCAGGAATTATTGCATTACGTTTTGTTAAAATTGAGCTTATTCCGGCACTGCCTGACGCCGTAATACACGCGGAAATGGTTTTCCCTTATGGTACAAAAATCGAATATTTAGAGCAAAATGCCTATGCCCTCCATGAACGGCTTGCGGGGCTGCCGTATATTACCGCTATATCCCTTTCCGGCGGTATTGAAAAAGATAATTACCGCCTCCTTGCGGATCCCGGAACAAAGGCCGAAAAGATACGGCTTGATTTTTCTGTGAATACTTCATACCTACAGATAGAAGAAGTAAAAAAAATACTTGTTTCATATTTCCAGGATAGCCGGTTTCCATTTTCTATCCTGGAGCGGGAAAATATATTCTCTGAATTATTCGATTTTTTCCCCCATAACGCAATGCTCGTTACCGCGGGATCGCCTGAAGAAGTATCCGGGATAAGCAGGAACTATGCTGAGGATGCGGCTATTATGCCTAACGAGATTGTATCTGAGTTTATATTTACCCCTGATCGGGTTGCGGTTTCAAGATTCCAAATAAGCTCGATGTATGCTGCCGCGGTTGTCCGTAATTCACTTGTAGGATTAGAAAGCGCTCCCTATTATGAAGGGGGCAGGGAAATACCGGTAAAAATACAGCTCTTTGATTATTACACAGATACAATCGAAAAACTCGAATCGTTAGGCGTGCAGTTACAGGATGCGTCCATGGTTCCCCTATATACCTTGGGAAAAATAACGAAAGAACAAAATGAAAAAACGTTTTACCGGTATAATCGCGGCGATGCAAAGATAGCTGCGGATATACGTTCCACGGATATTGCGGAAAAAGACCGGGGGTATATTACCGATGTTAACCAACTGCGCATTAACGACATGCTTTCAGGAAGCGTTTTTCTCCTCGCCGGGGTAATCGCCCTGCTGTATTTAGTATTAGGCGCCCAGTTTGAGTCTTTCGGCCTTCCTTTTCTGTTTTTTATCTCGCTTCCGCCCGCGTTTTCAGGCGCTTTTATCTTCCTCGCTCTTTTTGGCCAGACCTTGAATATGAACGGTATCATTGCCCTTATCATCCTCTTTGGAATTTCGATCAACAACGCCATTATTTTATACGAAAGCTGCATACTTAAAGAGCAAAAAAATATCTGTACTATTATAGAAGCCTGCATGGAAAAATTTCGCGCCATCCTTATTACTAACAGTACGACTATTTTTGCACTTGCGCCCTTTGCCATAGACCCCCTGCATAAGAGCGCCCAGTCTTCCCTTGCATTGATTATTATCGGCGGCTTATTGGCTTCTACGGTTATTGTACTCTTCGTGATTCCGGTAATCCTTCTTATGGTGCTTAAAGATACATGATATTTTCTATCTACAAACGGCCCGTCCTGTGCTTTTCGGTCTTCGCTTCCGTATGCATCCTACTGGGGTTCCTTTGTACTGGCCTTAAAATAGGACAATCCTTTGAAAAACGTTATCTTATTTATACTATCCGCTTTGAATATTACGGCACTGACGCCCGGGAAATGGAAAAAACAATTACTATCCCTCTGGAAGAAAAAATAGCTGTGCTTTCGGGCATGGTCGAATTTACCTCTACCTGTGAATACGGAAAATCGTATACAACCGTTTATTTTGATAAAAATACAGACGAAAAGAACACCTACCTGGCGCTGCGGGACGCGGTTGACACACTGTATAATACCCTCCCCCTGGCTGTACAGAAACCAAGGATATATTCGTCCGGTGTTGACCAGAAACCGGTCATAAGCATTGCGGTACAGCCGCTCCAGACCGGCATTGATGAATTGCGTAGCGGTATAGAAAAAAACATAAAGAATAAAATAGAAGCTATAGACGGCGTGGCCGAAGTTATTATTGCGGGCGGGCATATCGAAGAGATAAAGATTGAATTTGATACCGAGCGCCTTGCCGCTGGGGGCATCAACCCAGCGGCCCTGGCAGGCGTTATTCAGGATTCCAACAGCGTGTATCCAAACGGTGTTTTAAAATCGTCTTCGGCTGATACGAATGTGGTATTCAATACCCGTCTTTCTTCTCTTGATGATATAGGCAGGCTGCCGGTTGTCATTGCTGAAGGGGCGGTAACCCAACTCTCTTATCTTGCTTCGGTTGGTAAGAAACCTCGGGCGCAGGAAGAGATTGTACGTATTAACGGGGAAGAAAGCGTGATGATCCATGTAAAAGCTGCTTCAAACGGGAACAGTATTGTCATTTCCCGGTACTGCCGCTCCATCCTTAACGGCGCTTCCGGCCTTCAGATGCACTACCAGATATTAGATGACGATGGGGAATTCATTGCCGCCATGATCCGTAATCTTTGTATTGCTATTTTACAAACGCTTCTCCTGGTACTGGTCATCGTTCCCTTCTTTTATAAAACACGCAGGGCGTTTGCCCTTATTAGTGCGCTGTTACCGGTAACGATATTCTGGACGGCCGCGTTCCTGAATACCCTGGGTTTTTTCCTGGACCAGAATGTCCTTTCTGGTATCTCGATTGCCCTCGGCCTGAGTGTTGACTCAAGTTTGGTATTAACCGAATCGGCGGAGAAAAGGAATACCCAAGAGCGCTTTCTCCATTCGGCGGTTATGCTTTTGCCCGTACTGGTTGCGGCTAACCTCACCACCCTGCTGGCCCTTGTTCCGCTCTTTTTCCTTGAATCCATTGTGCCCGGTGCTCGGTCCGTGGCAGTAAGTATTACCGGTATGGTGCTTTCCTCTCTGATTATTTCTGTACTCTTTCTCCCTTGTTTTTTATATAAAAAAGCGGAAAAATCTCAAGTGCTGCCTGATTTTCTCTTTAAGAAAATCAGGCGCGTGTATGTCAGGCTTTCCTTCCTGCTCAGTTCTGCGGGCGGCAACTATCAAGCAGCTTCCTGCATGCTCTATGGTATTCTTATCTGTGCGCCCTTTGTCATTTTTATCATAGCCGGTAAAAATATCACCATGGAAAGCCGGCAGGATATCATGCCGGCATATATCGAATTTGACGCGGATACTTCCGCCGCGGCGGTGGAGAAAAATACGGCGGAGATAATCAGAAGAATGCAGACCTTGAACGGCGTCAGCTATGTCAGCACGGAAGCGCGCAAAGGTTCCCTGGAGATTTCGGCAGGGTTTCATGCGGAACATACCAGCAGGAATGCGCTTGCCAATGAGGTGGATAACCTTGCGCAGTATAGCGGAGACGGATTTTTATACGTCCCTGACGCCGCAGCGGGGAAAAAAACCGCTCTCTTGCCGGTCGAGATTGCGGTTGTCGGGGATGAAAGCGCTATTTGCCGTGAAATAGCCCGTGCCGCGGCCGCCCGCATAGGGAACATGCCGGCGGCGGAGCAGGTTGTGCTTAACTTTAAAGACCCCGAGGAAATTATCCGGTTTGTGCCGGACAGCGCCCTGATACAAAAAAACGCTCTCAGCGTGGCGGATATCGCCAATACCCTGCGCTGGATACTTTTTGGGCCGGTTGTTGATAAATGGATACAGAACGGAAAAGAAATAGACATCCGTATTTCTGGGAACCAGCTTGACGATGCTACCATGAACCGTATTGCTAACTTATATATACCGGTACAGGGCGGCGGCCTGCGCCTTGATACCTTGGGCCGGCTTGAAAAAACAGAAGGAACCGGCAAGATATACCGCAAAGACGGCAGGAGGGCCGCATACCTTACCGCACAGATGCGCTCGGCAAGCACTGACGCCGCTATTACTGCCATTAAAGAAGTATTACAAACCATCGAGGCACCCAAGGGCTATGGCTTTTCTCTTTCCCGCGAGCTTGAGGATATGAACGGCAGGTACCGTATCCTGATGCTTGCCTTTATCGGGAGCATCGCGGGCATCATGGCCGTGCTGACGGTCATGAACGAAAAGCCCCTCACGTCCCTCCTGATTGTTTCTATTATTCCTGTTTCCGCGTCGCTGCCTCTTTTAATACGCCTTATTTCACAAACGCCGCTTTCCATGGGGGATATTGTCGGGATGGTGGTACTCGGCGGTATCGGGGTGAATAACGCCATTTATATTGCCGAATCGGAGAAGAACCGTATGCGGGACCGGGTACGGGATAAAATCCAGTCGATTCTGGTAAGCTCCCTTACCACCATAGCAGGATCGGTTCCGCTCTTCTTATTCGGCGCCGGCGAATTCTCTCAAAGCCTAGCGTTTTTTATGCTCTGGGGTATGGTAAGCTCCGTAGCGGGGTCGGTTGTCCTTTTCCCCGCGGTACTGGAAAAAATAGGACGGCACGGCAAGCGGCTTGCCGGATAGGGCGGGCCGCCTGCTGATAGTGTACTATTATTTCTTACTCCTATACCAATTAATTTGTTGTACCAGGCGCAACATTGAATTTTACAGGGGTTCCATTATAATTAATGTATATCTAAACTTGGCGGAATCATTGTTTCTCCAGCCGGTGGAATTTTACCAGAGTCGATGGTACAGGTTTTGCAGCCGCCGCTTGAGGGCGGATCTGAACTATTTCGGCTGTTTGGTTGATTTGTTCTTTGAGGGTTGCTGTCTCTTGTTTCAACAGCAGGAGTAATTGTATAAGTTCTTCCCTGCTAAACCTGCCGCGGGTTTTCTTTGGTAAGGTTTGACAAATTCATGTTCCCCATATTATATCAGAATGAATTGGTTAAATGACAAATAAAATTGGAGAACAATTTGCCAATAGACTATAAAATATCCCCCCATCGGGGAACAGGAGGAATAATCTGTTGCTGCGGTAAAGCGAATCCTATCAACAGGGATAATTACCGTATCCCTTGTCTGGCGCCTGTAAGCCCGCACTTACAGCCGTTTCGTTATCGCATCGACAAATTCCCAGGAGTCAAGGATTTTTGACGGTGCAGGCGATACAAGACGCGCAAGGTCTCCGGTCATCTCGCCTTCCTCAATAGCCTTTATGGTTGCGTTTTCCAGCTTTTTGGCAAAGGCGTTCAGTTCCGGCGTACCGTCAAGCAGGGCCCGCTTGGCAAGAGCCCCTGTCCAGGCAAAAATAAGGGCCGTAGGGTTAGTGCTGGTCTTTTCGCCCTTCCGCCAGCGGTAGTAGTGCTGCTGAACCGTACCGTGAGCCGCTTCATACTCCACCGCGCCCGAAGGCGATACGAGTACGCTGGTCATCATGGCAAGACTCCCCGACGCGCTGGCTATCATGTCGCTCATCACATCGCCGTCGTAGTTTTTGCAGGCCCAAAGGAATCCGCCTTCACTTTTCACAACCCGCGCAACCGCATCGTCAATAAGGGTATAGAAGTAGCTTATCCCTGCTTCCTTACATTTTTCTTTGAATTCGGTTTCGTAGATTTGATTGAATATATCCTTGAACCTACCGTCGTAGGTTTTGGAAATTGTATCCTTAGCGGCAAACCAGACGGGGATCTTTTCATCCAGGGCGTACAGAAAGCATGCCCGTGCAAAATTTTTTATCGAAGCGTCCAGATTGTGGATACCCTGCACAATGCCGCTGCCTTTCATATCGACAACAAGGAGGCGCTTTTCGCCGCCATCTTCCGCGGTGTAGACAAGCTCCACCTTTCCCGGACCGGGGACAAGCATTTCGGTATTCTTGTAAATATCGCCGTAAGCATGCCTGCCGATGACGATAGGTTTTTTCCAGGTAGAAACAGTGCTCTGTATCCCTTGTACGCTTATTGTCTTGCGGAAGACAGTACCGTCCAGGGTTGCCCGTATAGTGGCATTGGGGCTGGGCGTCAGGGTCTTGAGACCGTATTCTTTCTTGCGATCCATATTGCTTGTAATCGTTGCGCATTTTACACCCACACCCAAACGTGCAATGGCATGGGCGGATTCCTGGGTAACTGCATCATCTGTCTTGTCGCGGTTCCCAAGACTCAAATCAAAGTATTCCGTCTTTAAGTCAATATACGGCAGCAGCAGTTTTTCTTTAACCAGGCTCCAGAGGACTCTGGTCATCTCGTCCCCGTCTATCTCTACTATCGCATTTTTCATCGGTATCCTGTCCGGCATATATCCTCCAAAAACAACTAAAAATCCATTTAGTATATAATATTAAACGGAAACACACAAGAGAACGATTGTATCACTTAGCGGTTTTACTTTTAAGAAATTCAACCGCGAAAGGCGCGAAAAGACACAAAAAAGGAAAGTACACTGCTTCCAAGCACCGCGAAAATATCCAAATTTGAAGAAATTCAATCGCAAAGATACACAAAGGACACGAAGGTTTTGGTGAGAAAACATTCTACGGCCTAAAACATTAATTTTAAGCCGCAACTTTTATTCGTGCCGAAGGGGTTTAATATCCAAGAGCCCGCTAAGAACCCGCTCACCGGTTCGCGGGGGAGCTTTAGGGCGAAAGTTTAAATTTTTGCCGCAGATATCGGGGTATGAAACCGCGCAGTATTTTCGGACTGAAAGTCCGCAATTTCCTATCCATCGACAGATTTTTTCGGATCGAAAAAATCTGATACCCCGCCCTTCAGGGCGAGGTAGTTCATTGAGCGTCCTTTGCGCCCCTGGCGGTTATTTTCTTTTCGTGCATTTCGTGTTTAAAAGTAAAACCGCTGGAATAGTTACTAAATCCCTTGAATATACACAGGATTACTGAGTGCGGACAAAACCATCTGATCCAGCAGTTTTCGGTATACCTCAAGCCGATAGAAGGAAAGATCCTTTACAGAGAAAGAATGCCGGTAGACGCCGTCAAAGGGCGCAGTATAGGTTTCGGCAAGCCCCTTGCAGTTTATCAGTTTTAGTATATCCCCTGTTTTTGCGCCCAAAAGGACGACTTGGCCCTCAAGTCCGGGGCGGAAGGGTACGGTATCCCCCAGAGCGAAACCGCCGATGCTTATATCTACAAAAGGACCGTCCGGCGTATAGGCCATACCGGACCGCCCCCGTGATACGGCGTTGAGTATATCCGTAACAGAGCCGCCGTCGGCATAAACAAAGGTACAGGGCGAACCAAAGGTTCTACCCAATTCATACCGGTGCATATCCGAACCGGCCACTGCCGCAAGTTTTTTCCCTTGGCAGAGAAATTGGTGCCAGCAGGCCACGGCTTGCATATTATCCGCGCTCATAGGGCCGTTCCAAACCTCAATCAAATCAAAGGGGAAATTATCATAACCGAATTCCCAGGGGCAGAGGGAAAAGGGATGATTAAGGGAGATAAAGGCGCCTGCCTCTTTAGCCCGGCGGAAAACCGCCGCCATTTCTTTAAAACTGTTTGAAAGAAAATCATCGTTAAAGCGGGCAGCCGGATCGGTAAAGAAAAAATTAGCGTGCCCCGCATAATTCGTATATTCTACGCCGGGAATCACCGTAAGATGTTCAGGATTTCCGATTTCAGAATTCTGCTTCATATTATTATGATCCGTCAGCGCAATAAAATCCAATCCCGCCTTTTCGCAGGATTGCAGGACAAAAGCGGTTGTATAGGAACCATCGCTGTTGACGGTATGGATATGCAGATCCCCCCGGTACATTTTTCGTTCCTTGGGATACAGACGGAGGAGAACGGTAACCCGTACCGTGCCCTCTATTCTATAAAGACCCAAGGCAACCGCCCACTTCCCCCGGACAAGATTTCCATGCTTATATCCAGGGGACGCGGCGGTATTGGTAATAAAAATCGACCGGCGCTGGGAACCTGACCAGCCGTAAAGGCAGCCTTTTTGATCGTAGACGCCCAGATCAATAATATTTACTTCCCTAAGATGTCTGCCTTCGGGAAGGATTTCTTCCACAAAGCGGGGGTACTCGTACTCAAGCTCGATTCGTTCAATCCCATCGGGCATGTCGAAGGGCAGCTTGATGTAGGTCCGTGCGTTATCCCTAGTATAGGATTGATCGAATCGTATTTCCTGCATAATGTTAGTCGATTATCCTCTTGCCGCGGAGTTCTTCCGCCGCGCCCCGGATTGCGGCATTGGCGTCAAGCCGTCCCATGATACAGTCGGTCATCCATTTTGCCATGACATCATAGTATTGACGGGTATCCAATTCTCCATTGGCAAATCCCAGGGTTTCAACCGCCACGTCGCTTCGTTTACCGACGGCGTAGGATTCGGCTGTTCCGGGGTTCAGTTCCCCCAGGACAGCCAGATCGAATTGGGAGGAAATAGGGAAAGGCGCCCCGTGATCCCGGGAATGGGCGGTTCCAATTTCGGTCAAAACCGCCTTACCATTTTGCATGTTGTAATCATGGCCTTCAATGCCGGCAGAGAGGAGGAGGCCCCCTTCTTTAGTAGCAAAATATTCAATAACCTTAAACGCGCCGTCAGGGTTTTTCGCGTTTATCGGAATTGCCCAAAGGGAAGCGCCCCCCTGTTCAAGGAAATATTTCCCTGCAGGGCCTTTAACCCCCGGAAGGCCGACCACATTTACCTGATTCGGATAGGCGCCCGCTACCTTGGCATTGTTATTGTAGAGACCAGTCCAGGCCACCCAGTCAACATCAAGGACAATCTCCTGGGACTGCCACAAACGGGCGCGCATATCGGCGGTCCTTCCGGTAAAGGATGCCGGATCGATAAGCCCTTCCCTGTAAAGTTTTGCAAGCCATTCCCAAACCGGCGCTGCCTGCGGAGTCGCATAAGGGGAATATTTTTTGCCGTTGGAATCAAAGAACACCCCCCGCCTAAGTCCTACAGAAGAGAACCAGGGTTGTAAATCCCAAATATCGGGCATATAAATATAGAAAGGATAATAAGGCTTTTTACCTTCCACGTTTTCCATGTGGTTTTTTACCGTTTTCAGCATATTGTAATAATCATCCAGGGTATTCAGTCTGGAAAGATCGATACCAGCCCTATCGGTAATAGCCTTGTTGACATTCGGCAGAGTAAAGACCTCAAGTTTATTAAATCCAGCGTAGTATTTTCCGTCGACGGCGATTTTTTCCAATTCACCGACAGGATAATTCGCCTTAATAACCGAAGAATTATTTATTCTGCCGGTAAGGTCTTGCAGAATACCCTGACGGATAAAATTGTACATCTGATTTTGACCAAGATAGATAAGGTCGTAAGCCTCCCCGGCCCCCAGCTTCTGCATCAGCACCTGATCGTAACTCGGCGGTTTCTCCAGAACGATATTAAGCCCTGTCGCTTTTATCAATGCCTGCTGGAAGAGCAGATTCTCCGCGTCATCTTTGCCTCCCGTAACGCCTGTTAGAATTTTAACCTCCCCCGCAGCCGGTTTGTCCGAAGCTGCACGGGCAAAGGCGGTACCGGCAAAAACCAGTAACAGTAAAGAAATTGCTATAAATTTTTTCAGCATACTATAGCTCCTTTATATTTAGATTACATCTTCATACGAAGACGCCTAAAGGCTTGATTTTTACTAGGAGTCTGTAAGGTATAAATATTCATATTTATGAATATTTATACCTTACAGACTCCGAAAGCATGCCCATTGATCGGGATTTTTTGCATATTCATGCAAAAAATCCACAAGTGCAATCGGACACGAAGTGTCCGCGGCTCCTAGACTTCTACTCTTTTGTAGCTCCCAATAATACCCCGGTACTGAAGAAACGCTGGGTAAAGAAATAGAGCAATACCAGGGGCAGGGCTGTCAGCGCCACCGCCGCCATCTTGGCATTTGCAAAAATATAGGCAGTACCGGAGGTAGATGTACTTTCAAAAAGGAGCCAGCGCAGTACCACCGGTAGAGTCCATTTTTTCATATCCGAAATTAAGGTAACGATGATAGTGATACTGTTCCACCGGCCTATAAATTGCAGCGTACCGATAGTCATGATACCGGGAACGGAAAGAGGAAAAAAAATTCTACGGAAGATTGTAAAATCCGCGGCCCCGTCTATCCGGGATGCGTCCGCAAGGGTTTGGGGGATACCGGAAAAATAATTCCGCATCAATAAGACGCTAAACCCGCCGACGGCGCCGTTGATAATCATAGCCGTGTAGGTATTGATCAGCCCCAATTGTTTATTCACTTCGTAAAGAGAAACCAGGGTTAATTCTCCTGGAACCGTCATGGTTAACATGACAAAGGTGGTCAGAAGGTTTCTGAAGGGAAGCTCTTTATGGATTAACACATATCCGGCCATGGATGAAAGAAAAACATGGATAAGGGCGCCGGTCGTGGAAACATACGCCGTAGTGAGAAAGGGCCGCCATAAATTCGCGAAATTCCAGATAAAATCGTATCCTTCCAGGGTAAAAGGGCTTGGGAACAAAACGAGTCCCGGCGCTTCAGACTTTGCGGCCGTTGAAAAGGACACCGCCAAGACATTCAGCAAGGGAAGGCCCATAAGAACTATCACAAAGCAGATACAACCGTATATCCCCAGCCGGCATACCAGGGGCAGTTTATCGGTAAACCGCAATTTTTTTACCGCCATGATACCCCCCTATTCATCATAATTGGTAATTTTTCGGACTATTCCCGCTACGGCCAGAGTGCCAATCATCACCAGGGCCGCACCTGCGGTGGCCGTTCCTAATTTAAAATTGAGTATCCCCGTTTCGTAGACATACAGCAGTAATGTCCTGATAAGGCGTTTGTTACCCGGATTCTGCATGACAAAAATTTCGTCAAAATGGGTAAGTATCCCGATGCTGAGCAGCACCATGATAACCTTCATCGTTCCCCGTAGGGAAGGCAGGATTATTTTTCGTATCTGGGTAAACCTGCCGGCGCCGTCTATACGGGCCGCTTCGTAGAGGGCCGGATCAATGGCAACGATGGAAACCGAATACAGGAGCGCAAAGTAACCAATGGAGCGCCAGACCCCCATGCCGATTATCAGGGGACGGGCAAAGTTTTGGTTTGCCAGGAAAAAGACAGCTTCCCTCCCGAAAAAACCCCGGATAAGATTGATGATCCCCCTGCGATCAAATATCAAAGCCCAGATGCCGCCGATAACGGACCAGGAGAATAAATAGGGAAGATACGCTATGGTGTGCACCCCCTTTCGCACAAAAGAAGAACCTATTTCATTGATTATAAGGGCCAGAACCAGAGACAAACAGAAATAGAGCATCATATCCGCAATCCCGATGATCAGAGAATTGACGATGGATTGGATAAAATCAGGGTCCGCGACTACCTCGGCGTAGTTATCAAGGCCGGCAAAAGGCCGTATACCGATAAGCCGGTTCGCCTGAAAACTCATAATTATCCCTTTGAAAAAAGGGTAATATGAAAACACCAGGAAATAAACCGCCGCGGGCAGGAACATCATATACAGAAAACGGTATTTCCATACGATCCCCCGGGCGGGGATACGGATAGACTGTTTCATCAACACTCCTCCAAAAGCCTGCCGCACTTGTGGATTTTCTGCTCCGATACGCGGCAAACCGCTAAACCAGGATAACTACATACAACCTTTCCGGTGTTAAAAAACCGTAAATGTACTATTAAAAAACTATGAAAATGAACCATGCCCTTTTCCGCCCTATTCATTATACTATTATCCCGCGCTTTTTTGTCTTTGAAAATAAAAAAAATAGACATTATTTACCCTTTAATACACCAGTAGAACGTCCAAATTTTATAGGCCGTTTTATGTTCCAGATACCCCATATTATTTTTATTCGTGCCGAGGGGGTTTAATACCCCGCCATTCAGGGCGGTTAAAAAGGTATTAAACCCCTGAGTGCAACCACTTTTTGAGAACAACATACCTCGTCCCTTTAGGGCGAGGTTGTTGATTTTTTTATATAACAATGAATTAAAAAAATATTTTTTAAGAAACTAAGCATAATAATATAAAAGGTTTATGATTTTTAGACATTCCTTTTTTAAATTCCGGCCAATTTTACGGCAGGGTCATACTGGTACGGAACACCCCCGGAGGAATTCCTTCGTGGAGCTTGAAGACGGCGCTGAAGTAGTATTCGCTGGAAAAACCAAGGTGTTTGGCAATTTCTTTTATCGGCATATCATCGGATATCAGCAGTTCTTTTGCCCTTCGTAATTTTGTCCGTGTTATATATTTTTTTGTAGAAAACCCCTTATATGCGGAGACAATTCGGGCAATCTGCTTTTCGCTTAGATTCATATACCGTGCTATATCCTGAGGGCTCATGTCCTCACGGATATGAGCGTCAACATACTCTTCAATCATGGTCATCCTGATATTGGGTTCCGACAGGGACACCGTTTTAGCGGAGGCTGGGGTTTGATCCAACTCTATGGCCCTGGCGGAGGCTGTCAGGATTCGGGGGATCAGGCTCTGTAGGTTCCATTCATAGCCCAAACGCCGCTGTTCCGCCTCTTCCAAAGCCTGGTTAAAAAGGGAAGCGACGCCGAAATGATCCGCAACGGGGAAACAGGGGGAATTGGTAAAGAGAGATATAAGACATTCCATTTCTTTACCCAGGGAATGTTGCGGAGGAATTTCCGGTTTACGGATATTACAGTTTAGACTGTACTCAATAAATTCGGAGGTATTAACAGGCCGCTGGGTATGATACACACCCGGAGCGCTCAGGTAAAAATATCCTTTTTTGATTATAAACGACGAAGTGTCGGTATCGACCAGACATTCCCCCTGAGCGCAAAAATGGAATTCATAGGTCGAATGGGCATGACGGCGGATATACCATTCCCCTTCTTTACTCATAACCCTGAACCAGAATACTTCAATATGATATCCATCCATGCTGATACTAATAGGGGTCTCTGATAAACGTTGGGACGCCCGAATTAATCTATGATCCACAGGGGCCTCCTGATAACAATATTATTTTTTAATATACCATTTTATCATCAATTTTTCAATGGGCATGCTGTACGCTTTGAGCATTCGGAGTTTGTAAGGTATAAATAAGGTATAAATATGAATATTTATACCTTATTTATGCGCGAAGCGCAACAAACTCCTAGGAGCCTGTGGGACTTTGGTGAATTTTTGCATGAATATGCAAAAATTCCGATTAACGGGGCTCCTTTGGGAGTTTGTAAGGTATAAATTTGCAATAAATTGCAAATTTATACGATTTTTAGGCAAAGCCCCACAAACTCCTAGTACAACGCCTCTCGAAGATTGTTTATATTTTGAGTCATTAAATCGTAATACGTTACCCCGTTCATAAAATCATTCCTGGTGATATTGTGGACGGCATGAAGCAGTAATTTTTTAGCCCCTGTTTCTTCACAGATAATATCCGCGATCTTTTCGTTGGAAAGCTCAATATAAAAAACCACGGGAAGTCCTTCAGCCTTCACTTTGTTAATCAAAAAAGCCACGGTAGCGGCGCTGCATTCGGTTTCGGTAGAACAGCCGGGGAATGCCGCAAAGTAACTAAGCCCGTAGGCATCGGCAAAGTAACGGAAGGGGAAACGGTCGCCGAAAATAATGGTTTTCCGCCTTGCGCCGTTTACCACATTTTGAAAAGAAGCATCCAGGCTGTCCAGCTTGCTGAGGTACGCCGATGTATTTTTTTCATATACAGCGGCATTGGCTGTGTCTACCTCTTTGAGTACATCGGCGATTTTTTGAATGATGAGTTTAGCGTTTCTTGGGGATGTCCAAACATGTTCGTCATATTCCGCCCCGGCTTCTTCCTCCTCTTCTTCCTGCATCCCCTCGACGATGATCTCTTCCACCACCTCCACACAATCCATGAGGGTGATGATCTTCATGCGGCTTGTATCCATAGAATCGAGAATCTTGTTCACCCATTCGTCAGACTCTCCGCCCACATAAATAAAGATATCGGAATTTTGTACCTGGATAATATCCTGGGGGGTCGGTTCAAAGGAATGGCTTTCCGCGGCGGGGGGAAGGAGCATGGTCAAATTCACCTTATCCCCCGCAATCGCGCGGACAAAATCATAGGGTGGAAAGATTGTGGCAACCACATCTATTTTGCCGTCGGCATTTCTTCTGGCATCCCTCCGCCCGCCGGCCGATACGGCCAACGTAAAGGATACCGTGATACATATAAAAAGAAATATTCGTTTCATAACTGTAAACTCCTGGTATAATAGCGGACTTCTTTCAAAACTAAAATTTCAAAAGAAATTAATTGAATAAAATACTTCCAAAACTTGCCTGTTTTTGGAAAAAATTCAGATTATAAGCATAGGGAACAACACTTTACGCTACGGCGCTCCGCCGTTTACAGATCAGCGGTTCAACTTTACCTTTAAATTTACGGAAGTTACCGGAATAAGATTCAAAACCGCAATTTTTAAAACAATAACAGTAACCGGCAGTGCGCTCACGGAAAATAAAGGGGGAGATGAGAAACTTCTTAACTGCCTAAAAAAATTCTCTACCCATTGTATTTGTATACAGACGGGGCAGCCTTCGCCGCAGCAATCGTGCTCCGCACGGCTTGTGATAAAACCCGCGGAAAATAGGGAGACAAAGAGAAAACATACACAGAGGCCCAGCCAATATTTCCCTGTATGCTGTCTATTATCCGGCGGCTCTTCTCTTAATCGCCAGAAAAACATTCTTTGCACTTCCCATAAAATACCATTTTAAGCATATTGATTTGGAAATTATGTTTGTTTAAAACATGCTCCTGGATTTCGTTTAACAAATCACAGTCTAAATGTATCAACTTACCGCATTTCTCACATTTCAGATGAAAATGCCCCTGGCAGTCCTTGTTGTCTATATATTGATAACAGGCGCTGTCCCCTTCGTTTAAGAAATATTTACGTATTCTTCCGTCATTCACCAGTTTTTCAAGATGGCGGTAGATCGTTGTTTGTCCAATGGCGGCATCTTCAT
Organism: Treponema sp.; assembly: GCA_031274035.1. GTDB lineage: Bacteria > Spirochaetota > Spirochaetia > Treponematales > Breznakiellaceae > JAISNI01. The sequence goes on from JAISQR010000381.1 coordinate 19,304, forward strand.
GCTCAAAATGCCGTGCAATCTGGCCTGCGGTAACATGGTTATCCCCCAGTACCGCCATATAATCGAGGATAAGTTTCCGTTGCTGTGTATTATAGCTTGCGGGCCGTTTATCGTTCATTGTAAGAGAGTATATCAGATTGAATTATTTTTGTCAATATGAAAATGAAAACAATATTCATTTTTTTCATCCGCCAGATTAAAAAAAATGAACTATCCCGTGCGCAAGAGTGTGGATATGGGTATTATTACCCCGCATACCAATAAAACCCCGCAGCCTGCACGGGGTTATTTATAGTGTAGTGTTGTTCTTAAAAATATCAAATTTAATTTATTCTTCCCTGATAAGGGCTTCCGGAAAACCGGCGCGGCCAAGTTTTTCCGCAACCGATTCTATCTCGTCTGCTTTAAGCCCCGCTATTACCACGCGGAAGAAAGTACCGTTCTTTTCGTAGGCAGGATTAA
>JAISQR010000391.1 GCA_031274035.1 Treponema sp.
AAATTTTGAAGAATAACCGCTGACCGCACAGACTTCACGGACGAAAGCGGGGAGTTCGAACAAAAAGTCCGTGTTTGCAGACCTTTGGTCTGACGTGAGGTCTGTGGTTAAAATTCTTAAATTTTGGTAATTTCTCAGAACTTGAAAGTAAGTGCTGGTGCCCTATCTCTTAACTTGTTGACATTTCTATTTTTGGGTGGGATAATAACAATATAAAAAATATAAAGGGGAAAACATAAAAAAAATATTTCTGGTTCTTGTTTTTTGCGGGCGTGTCCGGCGGTTTTTACGCAAAACTCCTAGGAGTTTGTGGGGCTTTGCCTAAAAATCGTATAAATTTGCAATTTATTGCAAATTTATACCTTACAAACTCCCAAAGGAGCCCCGTTAATCGGATTTTTTGCATGTTCATGCAAAAATTCACCAAAGTCCCACAGGCTGCTAGATGATCGTTGTAATGTAATAAGTTACTGTTCCGCGGTCTTCCCTTCTTCGGCTTGCGGGGAGAATTCTTTTTCAGTCCGTGTTGTGTCCTTGAGGCCGGTGATTATTTTAAAACCACTAACCTCGCGGTTAAAAATCAACAACCTCGCCCTAAAGGGACGAGGTATGTTGTTCTCAAAAAGTGGTTGCACTCAGGGGTTTAATACCTTTTTAACCGCCCTGAAGGGCGGGGTATTAAACCCCCTCGGCACGAATAAAAACTAAAACGGCGTTTAACGCGCCAAACAAGGAGTATACAATGGCAGAAAGCGGTATGAATTTTGCGCCCAAGGGGAAACCCAATCCGGTGGTCAAAGACGGAGAGTTTATCTTTGCGGCCGCGGCCCTGGATCACGGGCATATCTACGGTATGTGTAACGGTTTAAGCGAGGCCGGCGCTACCCTGAAGTGGGTCTGGGATCCTGACCCCAAAAAGGTAGACGCCTTTGTGGAAAAATTCCCCCAGGTAAAACGGGCCCGCGGCGAGGACGAGATACTCTCCGACCCGGAAGTAAGGCTGGTCGCGGGCGCTGCGGTTACATCCGAACGCTGCGCCCTGGGCCTGCGGGTTATGGCTGCGGGTAAGGATTACTTTACCGATAAGGCCCCCCTTACCACGCTGGAACAGCTTGTACAGGCCAAGGCCAAGGTCAAGGAGACCGGCAAGAAGTATATGTGTTACTTCAGCGAAAGACTGCATGTTGAAAGCGCGGTCTTTGCCGGGGAACTTATCGCCCAAGGCGCAATAGGCAGGGTGATACAGGTTCTGGGAACCGGCCCGCACCGCGTAGGAGCGCCCTCTTCCAGACCGGATTGGTTCTTTAAAAAGGCCCAGTACGGAGGAATACTCTGCGATATAGGGAGCCACCAAATTGAACAGTTCCTCTTCTATGCCGACGTTGAGGATGCGCGGGTAGCCTACAGCCAGATCGGCAACTTCGGCCATCCCGACTACCCGGAACTGGACGACTTTGGCGATGCTACCCTGGTGGCGGATAACGGCGCTACGCACTACTTCCGCGTAGATTGGTTTACACCAGACGGCCTTTCAACCTGGGGCGACGGACGTTCCTTTATCCTAGGTACGGAGGGCTTTATCGAGCAGCGCAAATATGTGAATATAGGCGTTAAGGGCTCAGGGGGCGGCCATCTTTTCCTGGCAAATAAGAACGAGGAAACCTACTACAATATTACCGGCAAGGTCGGCTACCCTTACTTCGGCCAGCTTATCCTGGACTGCCTCAACCGCACAGAAAATGCCATGACTCAGGAGCATTGCTTTAAGGCTGCGGAGCTTGCGGTACGGGCGCAGCTTCAGGCGGTAAAGATTAGATAGAAAATCTGATATAGTAATAGTATATTAGCTCAGCCGCTAAAAGCTTCATTTTTTAGCGGTTTGTGATAAGCAATGCCAGCAAGTTAAACATTTTTACCTGCAATCCAGAACATTATAGGTCTCATTTTAACTCTACCCGCGCTGCGGACGCGGCAGGCAGAGTTAAAATTCTTCACCGAATCGTTTAGATTAATCAATGTGCAACGATAGCCTACGCCATAATGAATCTATTCCCTCACCACCCTACAAGCCTACGGTTCGTAGCGTGAGTTTCCTTGGCGTATAGTCAAAAATTCTTCCGCCGAACCTGCGTTAGTTAGCGGTTCCCTTTACATACCCCCCGACATTCGTCAAGGGTTTAATTATTACCTCCGGCAATTTTACTTTTAATCACGAAAAACACGAAATGCACGAAAAGAAAACAACCGCGAAGGGAAGAAAAAGAATGACGAGCCCAAGAACCCGCTCACGCGGGGGAGGACACAGACTATTGCTTCGATAACTTATCCTGAATCTACAGGCGCCCCCGTAATTCGTGGGGTTTAGGGTAGAAGAAGCTACGATTTCAGACGAAAAGTCCGTGTTTTCCGTGAGGTCAGTGGTTAAAAATTCTTCTGGTTTATCCGCATTTTCAATGCAGACTGCGTACTAGCGCCTGTTGCACTTGTAGGTTTTTACGGCCTTTTTTAGCAAAAAAGCCATAAAAACCACTATTATCCAGCATCCTTACGCAGTTTGTAAGGTAAAAACCGCTAGTTCCCCAAGGAGGGGAGCAGTCCGACAAGGCCTTTTACCTCCCGGTCGGTAAAACGCAGGCCGATGCCGATAAAGAAATCCCGTTTTGGGTTAAGCGCGTCGTTGATACCGCCGCGTACATACAGCCAGTTCCAAGGCTTGTTTGAGTCCGGATCGAAGAAGGGGTAAATAGTTATGGTTCCACGGAGGTTAGGCATCTCGGCGGTAAAATCAAACAACTCGGCGGACAGACTGGCCCAGCGTATAGGTTGAAAATCTATGCCGAAACCGGCGGTACTTTCCAGCAAACCGCCCCGAATAGTAACGGGGCCGAAACGGCGGGCAATTTCCGCGTCTATTGAGAACGAGAGCCGCTCATCCTCATGCGAAATAACACTACCCGAGGAGTCCGTAACCTCCCTGACGGTCCGGCTGTAGATACCGTTGGGGGCGGAAGAGACCCCGATGCGGTACCAACCGTCATTCGAGCGGGGTACTAGCATGAGGGACGCCCCCGCGCGGGCCTGGGCCGCAAAGAAATCGTACCTTACCTGCGTGTCCACCTGAATACCGATACCCACCGCACGTTCCACTATTTCATTCGCGTTACCGATTACGACATCCGCGTTATTTGCAAGTTTGGTGATGGTTTCCATAGTAGTGCTAAAGTTTAGCATGGCGTCTTCCGCCTTTTCCGTTGTTGCAAGAACGCTCGAATAGAGCTTGTCATCGTAAATGGTCTTACCGACATTCCCTTCTCCCGAACGTATCTCATCGGTAATAGCCTTGATATTATCAATTGCGTCATGGATATCCACAACCGATTCAGTTAAATCGCCCCTGCGGCTGTTCAGTATTTGTTCGGTTCTTTCGGTTATCCGTGCGGTCGATTCCAAAATACGGGAAATCCTGTCAAGTTCTACCTCAGATCGGCTGTCAACTTTCTGGGCAATTGAATTAAAAGCTTCAAGGGATGAGGCAAGCAGGGATAGTTGATTTTCCTGAAATTCCGTAAGTATCTCACTAACCTGACCGCCTACTTCCTGGGCCGTATTCATAACGGCATTTATATCACCGGTATTCTTTACCGCGCCAATCTTGCTTCCCGCGGGTATAACCGGAGAAAACTCCGTACCCGGATCAAGGGAAAGAGCGGATGTACCCAGGATAGAAGAAGCCCTCCTAGAAATCCGCGCGTCGCTATGAATTTCAACATTTTTAAGGAAGGCTACCTTAAGCACAGCTTCGTTCCCAATCAGTTTTATCCCCTGAATTTGACCTACCGTAACACCGGCGCAGTATATCTTGGATCGTGTGGAAAGCCCGCTTGCATCATCAAGGGCGACTTCGTAGGTCTTGGTATTGAAGGCATTAAGACCGTTGGAAGACATAACAATATAGCCGCTCCCGCCGATTCCGAGTGTAACAAAAAAAATTGCTACTTTTACCAATCTTGAAATATTCATACTTTTAACTCACTAAAGGAAATCTTGATAAAGTCTTTTACTATTTGATGTTCCGATGCGGCTACCTCCGCGGGACTTCCGTCGGCAACTATGTTGCCCTGATCCAGAAACACGATCTTGTCCGAAATACGAAAAGCCGCCAGAATATCATGCGTGATAAGTATACAAGTAATACCCAATTCACGGTTTACCCGCACAATAAGGTTATTGATGGTTTCGGACAGTACCGGATCAAGGCCGGTGGTCGGTTCATCAAAAAAAAACACCTCGGGCCGCATAATCAGGGAACGGGCAACACCTACCCGTTTACGCATACCCCCGGATAATTCATCTACTCGCTTTAATTGTATACCAGGAAGTTCAATCCAATCAAGTATTTCTTTCACTCTTTTTTGAATTTCCTGGCGATTCTTTATATGCAGAACTTCTTCCAGGGGAAACGCAAGATTCTCTCCCACATTCATCGAATCAAAAAGGGCCGCGTTCTGAAAGGAATAGCCGAAAAATTTACGGATTTCGAACATCTCATTCTGATCAAGGGCGGTCAGTTCCTTATTCCTAAACCAAATTTCACCGCTATCAGGTTTTAACATGCCGGTAATCGTCTTGATAAGGACGCTTTTTCCAGTACCGCTTTGACCAATGATCGCAGAGATAGAATTTTCAGGGATCTCTATGCTCACATCCCGTAAAACATAATTATTGTTGAAGGATTTACTCAGGTTTTTTGTACGGATAATAGTATTCATACATATATAAAGGGCAGCATGATAGTGGTAAGGATATAATCAGTTACAAGGATAGCCACCGATGAAGCCACCACCGCGCGGGTTGCGCTGTCTCCAACCCCCTTAGCGCCTTGATCGGTACGAAGACCGTAAAAACAGCAGATTGTCGAAACGATTATCCCCATCACCATTGCCTTTATAAGCCCCAGAATGACATCACGCGGGCTTAAAAAATTAAACATATAATCAGTATAGCTTGCGGAATCAATATTGAAAAGCCGAACCGCAACCAGAAAGGCCCCCAAAGACCCAACCAGATTGGCAAGCAGGGTAAGTACAGGAAAAACCAGGAGCGACGCGAATACTTTGGGCACAATAAGGTAATGCACCGGATTAATAGACATAGATTCCAGGGCGTCGATCTGCTCGGTAACTCTCATAGTACCCAGTTCCGCCGCCATGGCCGAACCGTTCTTGGCAATCAGCATAAGGCTTGTAATAACCGGCGCCAATTCCCGCGAAAGGGCAACCGCTACCGCCGCGCCTACCCCGATTTCCGCCTGGAAGGGCTGAAGTATTGTAACCATCTGCAACGCAAATATCATACCTATGGCTCCGCCTGAAAGCACAATGATAAAAATCGAATTGATTCCCAGCAACTCTATCTCACTGATAAACTGGGGAAACCGAAAGGGCGGTTTAATGGAGTATGTACATACATCCTTCAGCAATATCAAAAATTCGCCAAAATTTTCCAGTTTCTTGCTTATCACTTTTAACATAAAGATAGTATAAACCTCTAAAGAAAATTCGGCTAGTCCCAAGGCGGCGGCATCGGCGCTTTTCGGCGATTTTACTTTTAAAAAATTCAACCGCGAAAGGCGCGAAAAGACGCGAAAAAGGAACGCACCCTCCTTCCAAGTACCGTGAATATACCCAAATTTGAAGAAATTTAACCGCAAAGTGCACATCGAACCACTGGTTCGCGGGGGAGCTTTAGGGCGAAAGTTTAAATTTTTGCCGCAGATGGCGGGGTAGTTTATTGAGCGTCCTTTCCGCCCTCTTGACTTGCAAACTGATTTGTGGTATAAAAATATTTCTTAAAGATCGTTATATTGTAATAAGGATATGTTCATGTACGCACTCATTGATTTTAAAGGTAAGCAGTACAAGGCGGAAAAGGGAGCGGCGCTGAAGGTTGACCGCATAGACGCCGAACCGGGGGCGGATATTGATATTGATACCGTACTTCTCCTCAGCGGAGAAAGCGGAACGCCCGTCAATATAGGTTCGCCCTATGTACAGGGGGCCAGGGTAAGCGCGAAGGTGGAATCTCACGTAAAAGGCGATAAGATAATCGTCTTTAAGTATAAACCCAAGAAGGATTACCGCCGCAAGACGGGGCATAGGCAGCAGTATTCTATCATCACCATTGAGGATATTACCGCCGTCTAGGAGTTTGTTGCGCTTCGCGCAACAGGCTGTTAGGCACGGATGTATCATGATCGAAATTGATGTGGTTCTGAACGACGCGGGGTTTCTCAGTTCCTGCACAATCAGAGGCCACGCGGGCGCGGGGCCCAGGGGGGGCGATATAGTATGCGCGGCGGTCTCGGTCCTTGCACGGACAGCTCTGAAGGTACTATCCGAAACTGAAGGCGTTAAAGTTTACAGCGAGGCGCCTGAACGGGGTTTTTTCTATCTGGAACTTGAATATACCCAGACAGGCGGGGATTTTCTCTATGCCGTAGGGCTTTTTTTAACCACGGGGCTTGCATCAATTGCGGGTGAATACCCGGACTACTGCAGAATGCGGGTGCGGCAGAATCATATTATTAATTTAATGGAGTAGAAGTTATGGCGCGGAAACGGGGCGGCAGCGGAGCAAAAAACGGACGGGATTCCAACCCTCAATATTTAGGTATAAAGACATCGGGAGGTTCCCTTGTAAAGGCGGGTACTATTATCGTACGCCAGCGGGGAACCAAAATCCACCCTGGAGTCAATGTCGGCCTGGGAGGGGACTATACCCTCTTTGCGCTGGTTGAGGGGACAGTTACCTTTAGCCAGCGCCGGGGCCGGAAACTGGCCGGCGTTATCCCGGTGATATAGTTAGGAGTTTGTTGCGCTTGCGGGTTTTTGTTCAGTGCGCCTTTGGTACAACCCTATGCAAAAAACCGGTAACAGGCTGCTGTTGGAATTTTTACAGCGTATAAATTTGCAAACTCCGAACGCGGTGCAACACGTCCTTTGACAGGAGTCTGTAGGACTTTGATGAATTTGTATTTTTATGCGGAAACAGAGCGAAGTCCGGCAGGTTCCCTATGTATATCACTGCCTTTCATTTTCTCCTCCTGTGTTTTAGGTAGGGATTAGGGAAGAGGATATTTTACCTGTTAGTTTGCCGCGCTTGCGCTGAAAACTGCATAGAATCCACAAGTGCAACCGGGCACGGAGTGTCCGGGGCTGTTATGTTTTCCGCCATGCTTTAGTTACAATTATGGAAAAATTTGCTGATGAAGCGGTAATCGAAGTTTCCTCCGGCAAGGGCGGAAACGGCTGCGCGGCCTTCCGGCGGGAAAAATTTGTTCCCAGGGGGGGGCCTTCCGGCGGGGACGGCGGCAGGGGCGGGAATGTGGTTTTTACCCTGCGGAAAAACCTCCGTACCCTTTCCCACCTGCGCTACCAGCAGAGCTTTCGGGCTGAAAACGGCCGCGACGGCGAAGGCAGGGAACGGTACGGCAGGGGGGGCGCCGATGCGGTAATTCCCCTTCCTCCGGGTTCAGTCATTAAGGATGCCGAAACCGGCGAATTGATCCGCGATTTTGTCATTGACCCAAGCGATTTTGTGTATCTTAAAGGCGGGAACGGCGGCTGGGGCAATATCCACTTTAAATCTTCGGTGAATCGGGCCCCGCAGAAGGCCCTGCCGGGTATGCCGGGGGATAGCCGCTGTATCAGGGTTGAGCTGCAGATCATGGCGGATATAGGGCTTGTGGGCTTTCCCAATGCGGGGAAATCCAGCCTTCTGGATCGCTATACAAACGCCAGACCCAAAATCGCACCCTATCCCTTTACTACAAAGATACCTAATCTGGGAATACTTCGCTTGGGGGATGACGACATAATCATTGCCGACATTCCCGGACTTATTGAAGGCGCTTCCGGGGGGGCGGGCCTAGGGATACGTTTTCTCAAGCATATCTCCCGAACTCAAGCCTTGGTTTTCCTTGTCGATCTTTCTGGGGAAAATTACCTTGATGCCTTTAAGGTTCTCTACCGTGAACTTGCGGCCTTTTCTCCTGATCTTATAAAAAAAAGAAGGATCATTGCAGGCTCCAAACTGGATATGGAAGGGACGGCAAGCCGTCTTGAAGAACTAAGGGGGAGCTTTCCGCAAGAAGAGATACTGGGGGTTTCGGTTTTTTCAGGCGAGGGCATACCGGAACTGGCTCAGCGCATGGCGGGATTAGCAAAAGAGAGCGCGGGCAATAAAAACAAGACGGAAGAGCAAGCCCAAAAGAGGATCGTTGATAGTAAGGCCCGGGGAGAAAGCTCTCAAGGGGATGTATATGCAGCCTTTGATTTGGAGGAATCTGAGAATCTTTGAAACTGGCAATTCTTGGGGGAAGTTTTAACCCTGTACATAACGGCCACCTCCACCTTGCGGAAATGGTCCGTACCGCATTCTCTTATGATCGTATTATTCTGATTCCCGCATACAGGTCCCCCTTCAAGCTGGGCGCCGGCGGACCCTCCCCAGCGGACAGGCTCGATATGCTTTCGGCCTCTGTAACCGGCATACCTTGGATAGGCATAGACGACTGTGAAATCCGCCGCGAAGGGGTTTCCTTTACCATAGATACCATAGATTATATCTATGATCGCTACCGCCCCGGTGCAAAACCCGGCCTTATTCTGGGGGACGACCTTGCGGCAAATTTCTTTCAGTGGCGGAGGGCCTCTGAAATTGCGGAAAAGACAGACATCATCATAGCCCGCCGTACAAAACATGAGAAAATCGATTTTCCCTATCCCTACCGGGACCTCAACAATACAAGACTGGATATCTCTTCTAATATGATACGGGAACTAATTCAGGGCCGCTCCGCATGGCGTTTTCTGGTTCCCCCCAGCGTCCGCCGTATCATCGAAGCCGGGCGTCTCTACGGCTGCCAGGAGGACGCCGTAGAGCCTGATGTCCAGGCCGCGGAGGGCGGGGCCCGCGGTGAAGGCGCCTCCGAACCGGCCCCTTGCGGCTCTTCCGGCCATCCTTCATGGGAAACGATTGTCCGCATAGAAGAGGAGGTGCGTAACACCCTCAGCCAGCCGCGGTTTCTCCATTCCCGTAATACCGCCCTCCTAAGCTGGGACCTTTGCGGCCGGTATGGGCTTGATAGGCAGGCAGGATACCTTGCGGGTATCGGCCACGATATATGTAAATCCTGCTCCGATGATAAACTTGTTGCCCTGGCTCTGGCCGACGGCCAGAGGATGAGCAAGCTGGAAAAAAAGAAACCTTCCCTCCTGCACGGCAGGGCTGCCGCGGTATTGCTTAAACAACGCTTCGGAATACATAATAACGATATCCTTGAAGCGGTACGTCTGCATACTATAGGCGGCGTAAATATGGGGGATTTAGGAAAAGTTCTGTATATAGCCGACAAGCTCGAAGTGTCGCGGCGCGATGTGGATCCGGTGTTGCGGGAACTCTGTTCCAGCGCCGGTCTTGAGGAGCTTTTTGCGGCGGTTCTGGATAATACGGTGGCCTATCTCCGTTCCCAGGATACCGATATTTCCTATGGCACTATCCGGCTGCTTGCGGCAATGCAAAAGAGAAAGAAGTCGTAGGAAGGGCCGGTGAAGAGCAAATTTGACGCAAGTGCGGTACTTTTGGGAGCCATTGTATTGCTTCTGGGTTTGGGTATTGTTTTTGCTGTATGGATACTCCATATTGACCCCATAGAGGAATCGCTTTCCGGGGACAGGGTGATCAATACCCTTTTCGTGATTGAAGACAAGGGAAAGCCGCTCAGTTCCTATGTACTGATGTACTACCCCGTTACCAAGCGGACGGCGATATTTGATATTCCAGGGGAAGTAGGGCTTATCCTTCAGCGGATAAACCGTGTGGACCGTATTGATACCGTTTACGATCCCCAGAGAATCTCCATCTTTGAAAACGAAATAGAAAGCCTCCTGGGTATTGATAATATCAATTTTTCCCTGATCATTGACCTGAACAATCTGGGAAGAATGGTAGATTTAATCGAAGGGGTAGAGTTGTTTATCCCAAGCCCTGTACGCATAGTTAATGAAGATGAACTTATCCTTTTTCCCTCGGGTATGACCCGTCTGGACGGCGATAAGGCGAAGCTCTATGTTAGTTACGAGCTGCCCGAAGAGGATCGGGAACTGGCGGTATTCCGCAGGCAGCGTTTTTTTCTGGGCCTCTTGAAACGGCTGGGGGAACAGAATGAATACCTCAAGCATCCCATGATAACGCCCCTGTTCCAAACCATGATACGGACAGGAATGCGTCCGCGCATGAGAAGCCGCCTCTTCGATGAATTTTCCAGGATAGATAGAGACAGGATCAATATTCAGTCGGTGGGCGGGAATGTCCGCACGGTTTCAGGGAAGACCCTCATTTTCCCCCTGTATAACGGCAATCTGATCAAGGACTTTGTGCGTCAGGCCCTAAGCTCCCTGGTACGCCAATCGGAAGGCTCCATGACCGACCGGATATACACAGTAGAAGTGCTCAACGGCACCCCCACCAACGGACTTGCGGGCCGGACCGCGGAGGTGCTGCGGGGCTTCGGTTACGATGTTATCTCAATCGGTAATGCTGATAACAACGAATATGAAAAGACGGTTATCATTGATAGATCCGGGTTTGAAAATGTGGTTAGATCGCTGGGAGCTATTATACAGTGCAATAATATACGTTTTGAGGCTCTGAGTTCAGACAGTATGGAAATAGACATGAATCTACAGAATTATGAATACCGGTCAGATTTTACACTTATCATCGGAAGGGATTTTAATGGACGATACGTTACAGGCGGATAGGTCAAATACAACAGAGCAAAACGCGGTAGATATAGGCAAGCTCCTCTGCGAACACAAAGGCGGTGATGTCCTTGTGATGGATATGAGGAAGATCAACTTCTGGACCGATTTTTTTGTGATCGGTACGGTATCCAGCAGCATACACCTCTCCGGTCTTGAACGGCATATTAAGGACTTTACCCGCGAAAGAGGCATAGATATACTTACACATTCCGCCAAGCCTGGCGCGGGAGAAGAATGGAGTCTAATTGACCTTGGGGCCATTGTTGTTCATCTAATGACGCCCAGAGCACGTTCCTTTTACGAATTAGAACGGCTCTGGAGCGCGGCTTCTATCATCTATCCGGGCGCCGCCGGGAAGACGCCTGTTTAAGGCCGCGGCGCTAGGAGTTTGTTGCAATTGTAGTTTTACATGGATTTTTTGATAAAAAAAGCCTTGAAAACCACGATTATCCGGCATCCTTGCGGCTGAAGCCGCTAAGCAGTTTGTAAGGTAAAAAACCGCCTAATCAGCGGTTTTTTAAGGTTTTATGTGCGAAGCGCAACAAACTCCTAGGAGCCTGTGGGACTTTGGTGAATTTTTGCATGAATATGCAAAAATTCCGATTAACGGGGCTCCTTTGGGAGTTTGCAAGGTATAAATTTGCAATAAATTGCAAATTTATACAATTTTTGGGCAAAGCCCCACAAACTCCTAGGAGCCTGTGGGGCTTCAGCAAAAAACGATGTAAGTTTCAGGAGGGCAGCCTAAATTGCTTCCCCATATCAGGTGGGAAGGGGCTCATTATGCCCATTC